>NZ_JBHRZX010000038.1:0-42624 GCF_042649785.1 Streptococcus alactolyticus
TTTAAGTTATCAACCGTCCCTCGTTGACAGCTTATTCAGTATACTAAATACTAAATCTATTGTCAAGGGAATTTGAGATTTTTTTGAAAAAAATAGTAAATCGATAGAATGATATTCACGGCTGAATCGACGAAGCTGTTGTTTTATCAGTTAGAGGTGAGTAAGGGACCATTTTAGCCCATATGAGTACGATATATCCCTATATTGGTTTTTTCCATTACTTGCTTAATAGGGCTTCTGTCGGCCTTAAATTAGCTTCTTAAGCATTTCTTCGAGGAAACAATACTACTTGATATAGAGAACTATTTTTTTAACTTATTGATGTGAAAATCTACTTAACAGAAAATTACTATTATTTCATGGATTTCTTATGGCGTATCAGGTGAATAACACATTTTAAACATTTCTTTATACAAAGTTGTATGACTTATCAACCATTAACATTGCTATTAATAGTTTGAGGAGATTTAGCTAACTTTTAGACAGTTATCAATTAGAATCTCCATCATTTCCTGATATATCGAAAAAGATGATTCACAATACTAAATTAACGTCAAATGAGCTATTTAAACCATTTCTATGAATTACAACACAATTTTCCTATTAACGTGATTAAACGCCCATATAAAGGGTTTGATAGCCTTAAATAGAACCTAAGTATATTATAGCTTTAAAACGACATATAAGCCCGTCTATATGCTAGAGAGCCCTATTGAGCTTCTTACATTTATTAAATCGTAAGCGATATACAAAAACACCTGCTTGCGAAATATTTCTAAGCTAGAGATATTTCGTAAACAAGTGTTCCTATATGACAATATGATGAGTGTTCCCGCTAGGAAAAATCCTAGCGGTAGACCAGAGCTAGACTAAGAATGCGAACATTCCATCATCATAACACTCAACAAAATTGATAAAAATTATACTAACTCAATGATAGCCATTGGAGCAGCG
The DNA here is from genome assembly GCF_042649785.1 of Streptococcus alactolyticus. NCBI lineage: Bacteria > Bacillati > Bacillota > Bacilli > Lactobacillales > Streptococcaceae > Streptococcus > Streptococcus alactolyticus. The sequence goes on from NZ_JBHRZX010000038.1 coordinate 955, forward strand.
TCACCACGGCGTGGTTCAGTTTTTAGAATACGAGTGTATCCACCGTTGCGTTCTGCGTAACGAGGTGCAATATCATCGAAAAGTTTTTGAAGCGCAGTTTGTGAAGTGTATGTTTCAGTTGCTTCGTCAAAGTTTTCAGATGCAATTTCATTACGAACAAAAGCAGCAGCTTGACGGCGAGCATGAAGATCACCACGTTTACCTAAAGTAATCATCTTTTCTACTGTTTTTCGGATTTCTTTAGCGCGAGCTTCAGTTGTTACAATAGATTCGTTGATCAAAAGATCAGTTGTCAAATCACGAAGCATTGCTTTACGTTGTGAACTAGTACGTCCTAATTTACGGTAAGCCATTTTTTCCTCCTATATTATTTTATTATTTATCGTTTTTAAGTCCAAGTCCAAGATCAACAAGTTTAACCTTAACTTCTTCAAGGCTTTTACGACCTAGATTGCGGACTTTCATCATTTCAGGTTCGGTTTTTTCAGTTAAATCAAACACAGTATTGATACCTGCACGTTTTAGACAGTTGTATGAACGAACTGACAAATCAAGTTCTTCAATAGTACGATCTAAGACTTTTTCATCGTTAACTTTTTCTACTTCCTTCATGACATCTGTATTTTTAGCTACTTCTGTCAAGTCAGTAAATAGATTTAAGTGTTCGATTAAAACACGTGCAGAAAGACCTAGTGCGTCTTCAGGAATGATTGTTCCGTTTGTCATGATTTCAATAGTCAATTTATCAAAACCATCATTGCTACCTACACGAGCTGGTTCTACTTGATAATTAACTTTTTTCACCGGTGTATAGATAGAATCTACAGCAAGAGTGCCCACCGGAGCATCATCTTTTTTGTTACCTTCAGCTGGAACATAACCACGTTTTTTAGCTACTGTCATAGTTGCTTTCAAACTATGTCCTTCAGCGATGGTGAAAAGATAATGATCAGAATTGACAATTTCAACGTCACTGTCTGTTAAGATATCCCCTGCAGTTACTTCTGCCGGACCTTCAACATCGAGTTCAATGATTTTTTCATCATCGACATAAGATTTTACTGCAAGTCCCTTAATATTAAGGATGATTTGCATAACATCTTCGCGTACACCTGGAATAGTGTCAAATTCGTGGAGTACTCCATCAATTTTGATTGATGTTACTGCCGCACCTGGGAGTGAAGACAAGAGTACACGACGAAGAGAATTACCTAGAGTTGTCCCATAACCACGTTCAAGTGGTTCAATAACAAATCTACCGTAATCTTTATTTTCATCAATTTTTGTTATTATTGGTTTTTCAAACTCAATCATTTATTATACTCCCTCGAAACGAATCTTGTGTACTATTAACAATTATGATTACACACGACGACGTTTTGGAGGACGAGCACCATTGTGTGGCACAGGAGTAACGTCACGGATTGAAGTCACTTCAAGACCAGCAGCGGCAAGAGCACGAATAGCAGACTCACGACCTGAACCAGGACCTTTTACAGTAACTTCAACGGTTTTAAGACCATGTTCTTGTGCAGATTTAGCAGCAGCTTCTGCAGCCATTTGTGCAGCGAATGGAGTAGATTTACGAGAACCTTTAAATCCAAGAGCACCAGCTGATGACCATGCAATTGCGTTACCATGCACATCTGTAATCATAACAATAGTGTTATTAAATGTAGCGTGAATATGAGCAACACCAGATTCGATGTTCTTTTTCACACGACGTTTACGTGTTGGTTTAGCCAATTTTTTTACCTCCTATTTTATTTTTTCTTACCTGCAATCGCAACAGCTTTACCTTTACGAGTGCGAGCGTTATTTTTAGTGTTTTGTCCACGGACAGGAAGTCCACGACGGTGACGGATTCCACGATATGAACCGATTTCCATCAAACGTTTGATGTTCAAGTTTACTTCACGACGAAGGTCACCTTCAACTTTAATTGCATCAACTTCACGACGGATAGCATCTTCTTGGTCTGATGTTAAATCTTTAACACGGATGTCTTCTGAAACACCAGCTGCAGCTAAGATTTTCTTAGAAGTCGCAAGTCCGATACCATACACATAAGTAAGTGAAATTACTACACGTTTTTCATTTGGAATATCAACTCCAGCAATACGAGCCATTTTTTCTCCTTTCTATATTATCCTTGACGTTGTTTGTGTTTTGGATTTGATGGACAAATTACCATAACACGACCGTTACGACGAATAACTTTACAGTATTCGCAAATTGGTTTGACTGATGGTCTTACCTTCATTTTTTTATCCCTCCAATTATTTCGATTATTTAAAGCGGTATGTGATACGGCCACGAGTTAAGTCGTAAGGACTCATTTCAACAGTAACACGATCACCTACCAAGATACGGATATAGTTCTTACGGATTTTTCCTGATACAGTTGCCAAGATTTGGTGTCCATTTTCTAACTCAACAGTAAACATAGCATTAGGCATCGTCTCAACAACTTTACCTTCGATTTCAATCACATCTTCTTTTGCCACGCAAAAGCCCCCCTCTAAATTTCGATTTGATGTCCTCTGGATACAGAGGTAACAATTATAAGTCAGACTAACCTATTATAGCATCAAATTAATGCTTACGCAAGTATTAAAATCTCATTATTTTAATTTTGCTACAACATCTGCAATGTCAGCAAAAACAGCATCAATATCTTGGTTACCTTGAATATCGTAAACAAGACCTGATTGACGATAATGTGAAAGAATTGGTGCTCCTTGAGCGATATTAACATCAAGACGGCGTTTTACAGTTTCAGGTTTGTCATCTTCGCGTTGGTAGAAATCATCTTCATTGTAATCACCAACTGGTGGATTGAATACTTTGTGGAATGTTTCTCCTGTTTTGCGGTTAATGATACGACCACTCAAACGTTCAACAAGTGAATCTGGGTTAACATCGATGTTAATCACACCATCTAATGTCAAATTCAAGTTGTTAAGAGTTTCGTCCAAAGCATGTGCTTGTTCGATAGTACGTGGGTAACCATCAAGCAAGAAACCTTTTTCTGCAATATCAGCTTGTGCTAAGCGTTCTTTAACAATACCGTTTGTCACTTCATCAGGAACCAATTCACCTTTATCGATGAATGATTTTGCCAATACACCCATTTCGGTTTTGTTTGCCATTGCTGCACGGAACATATCTCCAGTAGAAATATGTACTAAACCAAATTTTTCAACAATTTTGGCTGCTTGAGTCCCTTTACCAGCACCTGGCAAGCCCATAATCAAAAGATTCATAATCGTCTCCTTATTTTGTTATTAAATAAATCTAACCTGATAGCAGTTAGATTTATTTAATAACAAAATAGAAGGTTGACAAAGTCAACCTATATTCTATTCTGCTATATTCATGAAACCAACATACTTTCTCTTTAAGAGATAACCTTCAAGTTGTTTCATTCCTTCAATTCCTGTTGAGATCAAGATCAACAAACTTGTTCCCCCTAAAGCAATGCTGCTAGACAAATCCATCATTTGTTGAGCAACAATTGGTGTTAGAGAAATGAATGCTAGAAAAACAGATCCAACAGTGGCTAATTTCTTCAATAATGAAGACAAATAATCTTCCGTTTCGCGTCCAGGTCGAACACTAGGAATATAAGACGCTCCCTTTTGCAAGTTCTCGGCTGTTTTTTCGGGATTGACTTGCACAAAAGTATAGAAGAAAGAGAATAGGATAATTAGCACTGCATAAACAACCATTCCTGTTGGGGTTTGGTAGTTTAATAGTTTTTCAAGGTTCGTTAGCCAAGGAATATCTCGACCATTTGAAATCAACGGGATAATCGTACTTGGAATAGTTGTAATCGAGCTCGCAAAGATAACGGGAATAACGCCAGCTGGATTAATTTTTAAAGGAAGGTACGAACTTGTTGGAGCTCCCTTTTCAAGTTTTGTATATTGAATTGGAATTTTATATTCTGCTTGTTGAACAAATGTGGTAAAGAAAACAATAACCAACACTGCTAAGATCAACAAAGCAACAAAGATGTATGAAGACATTAAATCACTTGAACGAACGTTCACGAAGAAGTCTTCATAAATCGTTGAGATTGCACTTGGAATTGATGAGATAATACCCGCGAAGATAATCATTGATACACCATTCCCAAAACCTTTATCCGTGATTTGCTCACCCAACCAAGTAACAATCATGCTACCTGTTGTTAAAAGAGCGCCAATCAAAAGATAGGTTTTGACATTTGGGGTAGAAACCAATGCTATGCTTGATAAGGTATTAAATCCTGCGGTAATCCCAATAGATTGAACAAATGCTAAAGCAAGAGAAATATAGCGCGTTGCCTGATTTAACTTACGACGCCCTACTTCACCTTGCTTACTCCATTCGACAAACTTAGGTAGAATGTCCATTTGTAGAAGTTGAACAATGATGGATGCTGTGATATAAGGGCTGACCCCCATTGAAAATACAGAGAAGTTACTCATAGCATTCCCTGAAACAAGGTTCAACATGTTCAAAAAGGGAAGTTCTCCTAATTGTCCTAGGCTTTTCGCATTAATTCCAGGAACTGTAATATGTGTTCCAACACGGAAAACGAAAATAATAAAAAGTGTAAAGAAAATCTTATTTCTAACATTTTTTACTTTTAGCGCATCCTTAAGTAGCTTAAAGAACATTCTATGTCCCCCTCAATTAGATGACTTCGACTGAACCACCTTTAGCTGTGATCGCTGCTTCAGCAGATTTAGAGAATTTAGCTGCTTTAACAGTCAATTTTTTAGTCAATTCACCGTTACCAAGGACTTTAACACCTGATTTTTCAGCACGAACGATTCCAGCTTCTTTAAGAACAACTGGAGTTACTTCTGTACCATCTTCAAAAACATTAAGTTGATCAAGGTTTACAAGTGCGTATTCTTTTGCGTTAACGTTTGAAAAACCACGTTTTGGCATACGACGGAACAATGGTGTTTGTCCACCTTCAAAACCAAGACGTACTTTTCCACCGCTACGTGCTTTTTGACCTTTTTGACCACGTCCGGCAGTTTTACCATTACCAGATGATGTACCACGACCTACACGATTACGTACTTTACGTGAACCTTCTGCTGGTTTAAGTTCATGAAGTTTCATTATTTAATTTCTCCTTTATTTGTAAAATGCTAGCGCCCCTATAGGGGGAAAGGACTCCCTATAGAAACTCGCCTATACCATTATCTAGTTTAAGCCGCAAGAGTTTCCTCTGCGACTTAAACGAACACTCATATTGATGTTAATTATTTAACATCTTCAACAGTTACTAAATGTGAAACTGCAGTAATCATTCCACGGATAGCTGGAGTGTCTTCTTTGACAACTGAGCTATTCAATTTACCAAGTCCAAGTGCGGCAACTGTTTTACGTTGAGCAGGGATGCGTCCGATTGGAGACTTAGTCAAAGTAATTTTAATTTGAGCCATGATGATCTCCTTTCTTAAGCTAAATCAGAAACTGAAACACCGCGAAGAGCAGCGACATCTTCAGCACGTTTAAGTTGTTTCAAACCTTCAACAGTTGCACGAACGATGTTGATTGGAGTGTTTGAACCAAGTGATTTAGATGTAACATCCGCTACACCAGCCAATTCGATGACGGCACGAACAGCACCACCAGCGGCAACCCCCGCACCTTCAACAGCAGGTTTCAATAATACTTTTGCTCCACCAAATTCTGAACGAACTTCGTGAGGAATAGTTGTACCAACCATTGGTACTTCGATCATGTTCTTTTTAGCGCTTTCGACAGCTTTACGGATAGCTTCTGGTACTTCTTGAGCTTTACCAGTACCAAAACCTACACGACCATTACGGTCACCAACAACTACAAGAGCAGCAAAGCGAAGACGACGTCCACCTTTTACAACTTTTGTAACACGGTTGATGGCAACAACGCGCTCTTCAAGTTCAACTGCATTATCTTTAAATGCCATTATTAAGTGTCCTCCCTATTAGAATTTCAATCCGTTTTCACGAGCTGAGTCAGCCAAAGCTTTAACACGTCCGTGATAGAGATATCCACCGCGGTCAAACACCACTTCAGAAATACCTTTAGCTACTGCGCGTTCAGCAACAAGTCTACCGACAACAATGGCTTGTTCTGTTTTAGTTCCTTTTGAAACTTCTTTATCAAGAGTTGATGCACTTGCGAGCGTTACACCCGCTACGTCATCAATTACTTGAGCGTAGATGCCTGTATTAGAACGGAAAACGTTCAAACGTGGGCGATCAGCAGTTCCAGAGAGTTTACCGCGAACGCGACGATGGCGTTTTTGACGGATTTTATTTTTATCTGGTTTCGAAATCACAATTTTCACCTCTTAATTTTTTAAATGATGTCAAAATGACACGTTATAAATACTAGAATAGGGATTTTGCAAGAAGAACTCTCGCAAAAACTCCCATAATCTATTATTTACCAGTTTTACCTTCTTTACGACGAACGTATTCACCAACGTAACGGATACCTTTACCTTTATAAGGTTCTGGAGCACGAAGGCTACGAATGTAAGCTGCTGTTTGACCAACAACTTCTTTGTTGATACCGTTAACGACGATGTTAGTTGCAGATGGTACTTCAAATGAAATGCCTTCTGGAGCTTCTACTTCGTCTTGGTGAGATTTACCGACAGAAAGTACAAGTTTTGAACCTTGAAGTTGTGCACGGTATCCAACCCCACGCATTTCAAGTTCTTTTTTGAAACCTTCAGAAACACCAACAACCATGTTGTTCAAGTTAGCACGAGTTGTACCATGAATTGTTTTCATTTCTTTTGAGTCATTTGGACGGTGAAGTGAAACTTCATTGCCTTCAACTTTGATTTCAATATTTTTGTTAAACTCACGAGTGAGTTCGCCTTTAGGTCCTTTAACAGTTACTACATTGTTATTGTTAGTAACTTCTACACCAGCAGGCAAGTTGATAACTTTATTACCAATACGTGACATAGTTTTATATTCTCCTGTTAAATTGTCAAGCCGCTTAATGCGACGAGTTTTCACGGGGCGACTACTATATGCTTAGTAGTCCATTTGTTAGTAAGAAATGTGTTGTACTTATCTTACCAAACGTAAGCAATAACTTCTCCACCAACGTTCTTTTGACGTGCTTCTTTGTCAGTCAAAAGACCTTCTGATGTAGAGATAATTGCAATTCCAAGTCCGTTAAGAACTTTAGGAACATCTTCACGTTTTGCGTAAACACGAAGACCTGGTTTAGAAACACGTTTCAAGTTAGTGATAACGCGTTCTCCGTTTTGTCCATATTTAAGGAAAACACGGATGATTCCTTGTTTGTCATCTTCGATGATTTCAACGTTTTTCACGAAACCTTCGCGTTTAAGAATTTCAGCAATTCCTTTTTTAATGTTTGAAGCAGGTACTTCTAACACTTCATGTTTTGCTTGGTTAGCATTACGGATGCGTGTTAGAAAATCTGCAATTGGGTCAGTCATAACCATTTTTATATTCTCCTCTTACTAGTAGTTTGAATTACTCACTTGCTAGTTAATGTCATGGGAAAGCAACAGTCGTTGCCTTCCTATTCTTATCTCATCGACTTACCAAGAAGCTTTGGTAACCCCTGGGATTTGTCCTTTGTAAGCTAACTCACGGAAGCAAACACGGCAAAGTTTGAATTTGCGGTAAACTGAATGTGGACGGCCACAACGTTCGCAACGAGTGTAAGCTTGCGTAGAGAATTTCGCAGGGCGATGATTCTTAGCAATCATAGATTTTTTAGCCAATTAATTTACCTCCAAAATTATTTTGCGAAAGGCATTCCAAGGCCTTTAAGCAATTCACGACCTTCTTCGTCAGTGTTAGCTGTAGTTACGATAACAATATCAAGACCACGTACTTTATCAACATCATCAAAGTTGATTTCTGGGAAAATCAATTGTTCTTTCACACCAAGTGTGTAGTTACCACGTCCGTCAAAAGATTTTGTTGGAACACCGTGGAAGTCACGCACACGTGGAAGTGAAACAGTAACCAATTTATCTAAGAATTCGTACATACGTTCACCACGAAGGGTAACTTTTGCACCGATCGCTACACCTTCACGAAGACGGAAGCCAGCGATTGATTTCTTAGCTTTAGTAATCAATGGTTTTTGACCTGAAATAAGTGCCAATTCAGCAGCAGCTTTTTCAAGGTTTTTAGCGTTATTTACAGCATCACCAACACCCATGTTAAGAACGATTTTCTCAACTTTTGGGACAGCCATAACTGAAGAATAGTTAAATTTTTCAGTCAAAGCAGGAACAACTTCGTTAGTGTATTTTTCTTTTAAGCGATTTGCCATTATATACTTTTCTCCTTTCCTTCGTGATTAATCAAGCACTTCGCCTGATTTTTTGTTGTAACGAACTTTTTTGCCGTCAACAACTTTGTAACCAACACGTCCTACTACACCATTTTTGTCAAGAACTTGAACATTAGACACATGGATTGGTGCTTCTTTTTCCACGATAGCACCTTGAGGGTTTTCGTTGTTTGGTTTTTGATGTTTTTTAACGATAGCAACACCTTCAACAACAACTTTGTTGACTTTAGGAAGGGCTTTAAGAACTACAGCTTCAACGCCTTTGTCCTTACCAGCAATAACGCGAACTTTATCGCCTTTTTTTACAAACATTTGGTTTTTCTCCTATTATTTCTTACGCCCTAATGGGCACCCTGCAAAAGCAGGGGACTTAGTTTGTGTTATGTATGAATTAAAGTACTTCTGGTGCAAGTGACACGATCTTCATGAAGCCACCTTCACGCAATTCACGTGCAACAGGGCCGAAGATACGAGTTCCACGAGGTGTTTTGTCTTCGCGGATGATTACTGCAGCATTGTCATCAAATTTGATGTATGAACCGTCTGGACGGCGCGCACCTGATTTAGTACGAACAACTACGGCTTTAACAACATCACCTTTTTTAACAGCGCCACCAGGAGTAGCTTGTTTTACAGAAGCAACGATTACGTCACCGATGTTAGCGAATTTACGTCCTGAACCACCAAGAACTTTGATAGTCAAGATCTCACGAGCACCGCTATTATCAGCAACTTTCAAGCGAGTTTCTTGTTGAATCATTTCAAATTTCTCCTTTTAGTTTGATTAGATAATAACAGCTTCTTCCACAACTTCTACAAGACGGAAACGTTTTGTAGCTGAAAGTGGACGAGTTTCCATGATACGAACGATATCGCCTTCTTTAGCAACGTTGTTTTCATCATGTGCTTTGTATTTTTTAGAATAGTTGATACGTTTACCATAGACTGGGTGGTTACGTTTTGTTTCAACTATAACAGTGATTGTTTTATCCATTTTGTCAGATACAACACGTCCAACAAGTGTTTTACGTTGATTACGTTCCATTATTAGAATTTCTCCTTTCCCAATCTATTATTTCTTTTCTGATTGCACAGTTTTAACACGTGCAATTTGTTTTTTAACTTCGTTCAAACGAGCAGTTTGATCAAGTTGACCTGCTGCAGCTTGGAAACGAAGGTCGAAAAGTTCTTTCTTAAGTTCGTTTTCTTTCTTAGCAAGTTCTTCTTGAGAAAGACCACGAAGCTCTTTAACAAAATCTTTAATTTCTTGAAGTTTCATGTTTTCTCCTTATTCTGCTTCACGTTTCACGAATTTCGTTTTAACTGGTAATTTGTGGCTTGCAAGACGAAGCGCTTCGCGTGCAACTTCTTCAGAAACACCTGCGATTTCGAACATCACTTTACCACGTTTAACTGGTGCTACCCAACCTTCTGGAGCCCCTTTACCAGAACCCATACGTACACCGATAGCTTTAGCAGTGTATGATTTGTGTGGGAAGATTTTAATCCAAACTTTACCACCACGCTTCATGTAACGAGTCATTGCAATACGGGCAGCTTCGATTTGGCGGTTTGTAATCCAGTGGCTAGTTGTTGCTTGAAGACCGTATTCACCAAATGCAACTTCTTTACCACCTTTAGCTTCACCGCGCATTTTTCCACGGAATTCACGACGGTGTTTAACACGTTTAGGTACTAACATTTGTTATTTGCCTCCTTTAGTGTTTTTACGAGCTGGAAGAACTTCACCACGGTAGATCCAAACTTTAACACCAAGTTTACCGTAAGTAGTATCAGCTTCTTCCCAAGCATAATCGATATCAGCACGAAGTGTGTGAAGTGGAACTGTTCCTTCTGAGTAACCTTCGCTACGAGCGATATCCGCACCGTTCAAACGACCAGATACTTGAGTTTTGATTCCTTTAGCACCTGCACGCATTGTACGTTGGATAGCTTGTTTTTGAGCACGACGGAAAGCAACACGTTGTTCAAGTTGACGTGCGATGTTTTCACCAACAAGGTGTGCGTCCAAATCAGGTTGTTTGATTTCAACGATGTTGATGTGAACTTGTTTTCCAGTCAATTTGTTAAGTTTAGCGCGAAGCGCATCAACATTAGCTCCACCTTTACCGATAACCATACCTGGTTTTGCAGTGTGAAGTGAAACAATTACTTTATTTACAGCACGTTCAATTTCAATACGAGAAACTGAAGCATCTGCCAATTCTTTTTGGATGAATGAGCGGATTGCAAGATCTTCATGAAGGTAATCCGCGTATTCTTTTTCAGCATACCATTTCGCATCCCAGTCACGGATGATTCCGACACGCATACCAATTGGATGTACTTTTTGACCCACGATTTTACCTCCTTATTTTTCTGACACAACTACTGTAACGTGAGTTGTGCGTTTGTTGATTGGTGAAGCTGAACCTTTAGCACGTGGACGGAAACGTTTCATTGTTGGTCCTTCGTTTGCGAAAGTTTCAGATACTACCAAGTTAGCTTTTTCCAAACCAAAGTTGTTTTCTGCGTTAGCGATAGCAGAGTTAAGAACTTTTTCAACTACACGAGCTGCTTTGTTTGGAGTGAATTTCAAGATTGCGATTGCGTCAGCAACATTCTTACCACGGATAAGATCAAGTACAAGACGTGTTTTACGAGGTGAAACACGGACTGTACGAGCCATTGCTTTAGCTGAAGTAATTTCTGCCATTGTGTCCTCCTCCTAATTAACGACGTGTTTTCTTATCGTCAGCTGCGTGACCTTTGTAAGTACGAGTTGGTGCGAATTCACCAAGTTTGTGACCTACCATGTCTTCTTGGATGTAAACTGGTACGTGTTTACGTCCATCATAAACTGCGATTGTATAACCGATGAAACTTGGGAAGATCGTTGAACGACGTGACCAAGTTTTAATTACTTTTTTCTTTTCGTCATTTGCTTGAGCTTCAACTTTTTTCATCAAATGCTCATCGACGAAAGGTCCTTTTTTAAGACTACGTCCCATTTTGTAGTTTTCTCCTTTAAAATGTAGTACCACAGCGGCCTGTGTGCAAAAATTGCACACTACCGAGCTGGCGGATGATTATTATAAACTAAGCGACTAAACGATTATTTGTCGTTACGACGACGAACGATAAGTTTGTCAGATTTCGCTTTTTTGTTACGAGTTTTAAGACCAAGCGCAGGTTTACCCCAAGGAGTAGATGGCGCTTTACGTCCAACTGGTGCTTTACCTTCACCACCACCGTGTGGGTGATCATTAGGGTTCATTACAGAACCACGAACTGTAGGACGGATACCCATCCAACGGCTACGACCAGCTTTACCAAGGTTTACAAGTGATTGTTGTTCGTTACCAACTGTACCGATTGTTGCACGGCAAGTACCAAGAATCATACGAACTTCGCCTGATTGAAGACGAACAAGAACGTATTTACCTTCTTGACCAAGAACTTGTGCAGATGCACCAGCAGCACGAATCAATTCAGCACCTTTACCTGGTTGAAGTTCGATGTTGTGAATAACTGTACCAACAGGGATGTTAGCAAGTGGAAGAGCATTACCAACTTTGATATCTGCATCCGGACCTGAAACGATACGTTGACCAACTTCAAGACCTTTTGGTGCAAGGATGTAAGCTTTCACACCGTCAGTGTAGTGTACAAGAGCGATGTTAGCTGTACGGTTTGGATCATACTCGATAGTTTTAACAACTGCTTCAACACCGTCTTTGTTACGTTTGAAGTCAATTAAACGGTAGTGACGTTTGTGACCGCCACCTTGGTGACGTACAGTGATGCGACCGTTGTTGTTACGACCAGCTTTGTTTTTAAGTGAAACAAGCAATGATTTCTCAGGAGTGCTTGTAGTGATTTCAGCAAAATCCAAAGAAGTCATATTACGACGACCATTTGTCGTTGGTTTATAAGCTTTAATACCCACGTTATTTCCTCCTTAGATTATTCAGCTTCAGCTGCAAACAACTCGATTGCTTTAGAATCAGCTGTAAGAGTGATGATAGCTTTTTTAGTTTTTGAAGTGAAACCAGTGTAACGACCAACACGTTTTTGTTTTGGTTTTACAGTTACAGTATTCACGTTTGCAACTTTAACTCCGTCAAAAGCAGCTTCAACAGCTTGTTTAATCAAAAGTTTGTGCGCACGAGAGTCAACTTCAAATGTATATTTACCTGCTTCGAGGTCGTACATAGATTTTTCAGTGATTACTGGCTTTTTGATTACGTCGTACAAATTCATTATGCAAGAACCTCCTCGATTTTAGAGATTGCTTCTTTAGTAACAAGAAGTTTGTCGCTGTTTACGATATCAAGAACACTTGCAGTTGTTGCAGTTGCAACTTTAACGTTTGGAAGGTTACGTGCAGAAAGTGCTGCAAATTCATTACCTTCTTCAAGGATTACAAGTACTTTTGAATCAACATTAAGTGCTGAAAGTACATTTGCAAATTCAGCTGTTTTTGGAGCTGCAAATGAAAGGCTTTCTACAGCTACAAATTTGTCTTCAGCTACTTTTGCTGAGTAAACTGATTTCAAAGCAAGGCGACGAACTTTTTGTGGAAGTTTGTAGCCGTATGAACGTGGAGTTGGTCCAAAGACAACACCACCACCACGCCATTGTGGTGAACGAATAGAACCTTGACGAGCACGTCCAGTTCCTTTTTGACGCCATGGTTTACGACCACCACCAGATACTGCTGAACGGTTTTTAACCGCGTGAGTACCTTGACGAAGGCTAGCACGTTGACTGATGATAACGTCAAATACTACTGATTCGTTTGGTTCGATACCGAAAATAGCATCATTCAATTCAACTGAGCTAACTTCTTTCCCAGTTTGGTCAAATAGTTTTACGTTTGCCATTTAACTGTTTTCTCCTTTCTTATTATTTAGCAGCCTTAACTGCTGATTTGATAGTGATAAGAGATTTCTTAGCACCTGGTACGTTACCTTTAATCAAAATAACGTTTTTCTCTGGGATAACTTGTACAATTTCAAGGTTTTGGATTGTTACACGGTTACCACCCATACGTCCTGCCAAGTGTTTGTTTTTGAAAACACGGTTAGGCGCAACAGGTCCCATTGAACCTGGACGACGGTGATAACGAGAACCGTGAGCCATAGGTCCGCGAGATTGACCGTGGCGTTTGATAACACCTTGGAAACCTTTACCTTTTGATGTACCAGTTACATCAACAACATCTCCAGCTGAGAAAGTGTCAACTGTAATTTCTTGACCTACTTCTAAACCTTCAATGTTTTTGAATTCACGAATGAAGCGCTTAGGAGCAGTGTTAGCTTTTGCTACATGGCCTTTGGCAGGTTTGTTACTCAATACTTCACGTTTGTCATCAAAACCAACTTGAACAGCTTCATAACCGTCTGTTTCAACAGTTTTAACTTGAAGAACAACGTTTGGAGTTGCTTCAATGACTGTTACTGGGATGAATTCACCAGATTCAGTGAAGATTTGAGTCATTCCCACTTTTTTCCCTAAGATTCCTTTTGTCATGAGAGAATATTCCTTTACTTTATTATTTTAAAAAGTTTTTAACGAGCGTTTTTTATGCTCAATAACGAAATCCTTATTAAAGTTTGATTTCTACGTTAACGCCACTTGGAAGATCTAATTTCATCAAAGCGTCAACTGTTTTTTGAGTTGGGTTGATGATGTCGATCAAGCGTTTGTGAGTACGCATTTCAAATTGTTCGCGTGAATCTTTGTATTTGTGAGTCGCACGAATAATTGTGTACAAGCTACGTTCTGTTGGAAGTGGAACTGGTCCAGCTACTGTAGCACCTGTACGTGTTGCAGTTTCAACAATTTTTTCTGCCGCTGTATCAAGTGTACGATGTTCGTATGCTTTCAAACGGATACGGATTTTCTTATTTGCCATCTTTTTCTCCTTCTCGTCTATTTAAGATAATAGGCTAGCTCCTCAAGAAAACCAACACCTCTTTGCGTGGCAATGCAACCGAGCGTGTCGCAACCTCTTGTATCATAGCTAAAGTTACTGTTTTACAGCACCAGTATATAATAGCAAATTTGAACTGAGTTCGCAAGGGTTTTGCTCTATTTTTTAAAGAATTCGTTTTCAGTTTATCTATCATAAAAAGCAAGAAGCTACTGCTCTTGCTTTTTCATAGATTATTAGGTTGCTGGAGCTGGCTCCAGTGTTTTTAGGTGCCTATGATATAGGAATTTTAATAAGAACCAACGGAAGATATTGTCCGCCAATGTGGCTAACCAAACCCCTTGTAAACCTAAATTAAAGGTGATACCAAGAACGTATCCCAAAACGATACGGATGAGCCACATCCCAATAGTTGTTGCATAAAATGGTAGGCGAGCATTTCCTAAACCTTGCCAAGTCGCTGTGTAAATCAAAGTACCAGCCGTGGCAGGTCCACCAATAAAGGAATAGAAAAGAACTGTGGCACTAGCTTGAAGGGCAACTGAATCGGTCGTAAAGAGTTGGGACAATTCGGTGTGGAAATACCAAGAAAAAAGACCGATAGCAAACATTGGCAAGACTGATATGACGTAGGACATTCTCACCAGACGACGAATGGCTTGCGGATTTCTCTGACCTAAACAACGCGCCACAAGAATAACCGTCGCCGTTGCCACACCAAAACCTGGCATAAAGTTAAATTGGATTAAGGTTTCACCAATGGCATTACCTGCGACAACCTTAGTTCCGAATTTAACAATAATGGCTATGATAACCACATCTCCTGCTCGCATCATCAGGCGTTCACCTGCAGCTGGAAGAGCAAGTTTGATTAAATCATCACTCAAACGCCACCTCATGTGCTTAACCATGCGTTTTATCGGCAAGTAATAAGCTAAAATACCTACTGAAATAAAACGCGCTAAAACAGTTGAGCAAGCGACCCCAGCCACGCCCCAATGGCAAATAAAAACAGCTACTGCTGAGAACAGAGCGTTTAGAATATTTGCAACCAAACTGACGTACATCGGCAAACGAGGCTTACCTGTTGACCTTAAAATAGCACCAAAAGTTGTAATCAAGCCGAGGCTAATAATCAAACCACCGACCAGTGCTAGATAAAGCCCACCTGTTTGGGTAACCGCCGTCGCTGTCCCTAATAATTGAAGCATCTGCTTGCCAAGTGTCACGGAGATAAGACCAAGAAACAGGCTCAGCACGATGGTAATTAAGAGAGCATCTGATTGATATTGTACGGTTTTTTGAGCATTCTTCTCACCAATACTCTTGGCGACTAGACTAGAAATCGCAGCTCCAAGAGCGATAAAAACGGCTTGATAAATCGTAATAATATTATTCGCAACAGAAACTCCCGAAACAGCTACTAGACCCACTTGAGCCACTAGATAATTATCCACGACTCCCATGAGCATCTGCAAGAGATTTTCCATCATAGACGGAAAAGCTAATCGAATAATTTCTTTTGATTGTTTCATAATGTGACATTATAGCACAAATAAAAGCCGAGGACAAATCTCGGCTCTTAGAAACTATATCCCTAAAATGCTTTCAACAATGGCTTGCATGCCGTCTGTTGAAACAACGGTATCATGACGAACAGGTAATTTATCAAGGCTTTTAACGGCTTTTGGAATAGCCACTCCTGATAATTTTTCCAAGTCATTAACCGCTGCAAAATCATCTGCTGCAGCTTGCTCTCTGACGGCATCAACCACAACTCGTGGGAATTTATAAGGGCTGGCTGTTGAGGCAATGACCGTTGGAGTTGTGTCTTTCGTACGGTAAAGGTATTTGTGATAAACTGCTGAAGCAACCGCTGTATGTGGGTCTTCAATATAATGTGATGTTTCGTACACGCGTTTGATTTCGGCTGATGTTTCTGCCTCAGTTGCGTAATCTGCTGCAAACAAATCTAAAATAGTATGGTCCACCTCAGGAAGGGTGTACTCACCGTCTGCCACTAATTCTTCCATTAAAGTTTTGGTTTTAGCAGCATCATTTCCTAACAAATGGAAAATCAAACGTTCCAAGTTAGATGACACCAAGATATCCATTGATGGGCTGGTTGTCACTTTGAAATCACGTTTTTTGTCGTAAGTTCCAGTTACAAAGAAGTCTGTCAATACCTTGTTTTCATTTGACGCACAAATCAACTTACCAATTGGAACACCGATTTGACTAGCATAATAAGCCGCTAGGATATTCCCGAAATTACCTGTTGGAACGGTAACATTAATCTTATCTCCAACGCGAATGTGACCATTTTTCACCAATTGAGCGTAGGCATAAACATAGTATACAATTTGTGGCACCAAGCGACCGATATTCATTGAGTTGGCTGATGAGAATTGCAGATTTTGATCGGCCAATTTTTGGCGTAGGGCATCGTCGTTGAACATCTGTTTAACAGCCGTTTGAGCATCATCAAAATTACCTGTAATGGCAACGACATGAGTGTTGTCGCCAGTTTGAGTCGTCATTTGCAATTCTTGAATCTTGCTAACCCCATCTTTTGGATAGAAAACAATAATCTCAGTTCCTGGAACGTCCGCAAATCCAGCCATAGCAGCTTTTCCAGTATCCCCTGAAGTCGCTGTCAAAATCACAATTTTACGATCTACCCCTTGTTTTTTTACAGAAGTCGTCAAAAGGTGAGGCAGGATTGACAAAGCCATGTCTTTAAAGGCGATAGTTGCCCCGTGGAAAAGCTCTAGATTGTATTGCCCTTCTAATGATACCAATGGTGCAATAGCTGGTGTGTCAAATTTGGCATCGTAAGCTGAAGCAATGCAGTGGTCCAACTCTTCTTCTGTGAAATCATCCAAGAAAGCTGACAAGACTAATTTGGCAACTTCTTGGTAAGAGGCATCTTTTAACGTATCAAAATCCAAGTTGACAGATGGCATGGTAACAGGGGTAAACAAACCACCGTCACTTGCTAGTCCTTGTAAAATTGCTTGACTAGCAGTTACTTTATTATTTTCATCGCGCGTTGATTGGTAAATTAACGTCATCACAAACTCCTTATCTTAAATAGAGACTATATGTCCATTCTATCATAATTATCAGAAAATTTATACAAATTTTACCATAATTGTAAAAAGGGGACGACTTTTTTGGCTCGCCCCCTCAACATATTTTTACTATTTTACTTACCAGTCCAACGTGAATCTACACCAGCAATTGAAATCCAAACGCTTGCCAAAACGTTATAGAATAAAGCAGCCACTAACTTCCCTCCTTCCTACTCACGTTTAATCCATTGGTATAATAACGCTAGCCATTCAATCTGTAAAGGGCTTTCATAAACTTTTTTGAGATTTTTTTACGAGTCGGCTTTCCACTAAAAAAAGTCAATGATGCAACTGTTACTCAGTCGGAGCGTTGACTTAAATACTTTATTCTTTGGCAGGGCCTTTAGCAGATTTATCGATAGCTTTTTGAATGGTTTTAACGTAAAGGTCTGCACCTGTTGAATCGCTGTCGCTGTAATGGACGCCGTCTGTTCCCTTCCAGATATCTGGGTGAGTTGAGGCAGCCTTATACCAATCCGCAATAGTCACATAAGGATAGGTATCTGGCAAGGTCAATTCGTAATCACGAACTTCTTTGACTTGCGTTTCATTATTAGCATTGTAAGGCGTAACGATAATCAAACGGTAGCCATTTGGCAAAGCGTCAATAAAACGTTGCAAATCTTCGCGATAATTATCTAAGGAATTAACACCGACAGCAAGAACCGTTGTTTTGGACAAGGTACCACTGTCAATAGCATTTTTGTAAATATCAAAAGCTTCGTTGAAATTACGACTAACAGCGGCATCAAGTTGAGCATCAGGCAACAAACTTGAAAAGGCGCTGCTTGAACGAAGGGCAACAGAGTCACCAATAATAGTCACATCACTGAGCGCAGCAGCATCACCAGCGGTCAGGGTATGAGTCCTAGTCACATTACTTTGCTCTTGATTTAAGGAATTGACCAACAAGCTGGATTCAAAATTCCCCATGCTTGGGGCCATCAGAACCGTTACAAGGGTCACAAGGCCAAGTGCTGCCGTTCCTCCATAAATCCATTTCTTATAAGGCGTCAAATCAAACTCTACTCCCAATAAGCTTGGTGATTTTCCAGCAATAAAAGGCTCAAGGAGATAGTAAGACAAGGTTGACAAGACAATGGAGAAGAACACAGTCAACAGAACTGCCAAGAAATGAGGCATCAATTGGGTAAAGATCACATAAAATGGCCAGTGGAAGAGGTAAATCCCGTAACTAATATCTGATAAATAGTTAATCACCACGGGCTCTTTTGCATTTGGCAACTGGTCATTTAAAACACGCGCCCCGTAAATCATAACAACAGCAAACAAACTAGCTAGTAAGAAACCAAACCAATAAGTGATGCGATGGTTGAAATTCAAAGTCAATCCCAAAACCATTAGCAAGGCAAAGCTGGTTGCCATGGTGATGATACTGCGTTTTGTCGTCCACAAACGGACATTTTTCTTAAATCGGACAGTGGTTTCTCTGACCCCAGTCATCGTTGCTACCATTGCTCCTAGGAAGAATGGGAAACTATGCGATAGCGATGAAAAGTAGATGGTTGACACATTGTCCACGAAAAAGACTCGGATAAACATTGATAGGAAGCTTCCCAAAAAGAAAAGTCCCGAAATTCCAAAAATCATGCTACGGAATTGGGCTAAACTGTGTCGGCGACGTCCTAAGAACCAAATCAACCAACCCCAAATCAAGTAGAAATGCATCTCAATCGCCAAACTCCACGTTTGTAGGAAAAGGTGGGGAACAAATTGCGATTCGTAATTACCACCGGTCATGATTTCATAAAAATTGGTGGTAAATCCCAGTGCCGCTGCGATTTGTGTGCCTATATTGGCAACATAATCTCGGCGCACCAAGTAAGTAAATGGGATAACCATCAGAACCATCAATACCAAAGGAGGCACAATCCGATAGAATCGCCTCCTATAAAAACCAAGAAGGTCTATCTTTCTGTGCTTAGAATACTCATCAATTAACAAAGCAGTGATTAAGTAGCCTGAAAAGGTGAAGAAGACATCAACACCAACAAAGCCTCCTGGAAAGATTGTTTTATAGAAATGATAGAGCAAGACTAACAAAAGCCCTGTTACCCTAACCATTGAAAACCATTTTATTCTCATTTTTGAAAAATCCCCTGTTTAAAGGTTCCTGTATAGACTTTACCATTTTGAGCCTTCAAGGTTCCTTGTCCGTTTGGTTGACCATCTTTAAATTCGCCGCTATAACTCCAACCTGATTTAGCGGTATAGGTACCTTCGCCATCAAAAATACCATTGACAAAGTGCCCTTTATAAACATCCCCATTTTGATAAGTCAACTGTCCCTGACCATTCATGCGATGATTGACCACATAGCCTGTATAGGTTATTTTGCCATTATCGTAAACCAAGGTTGTCTTGGAACTTTTTGACACCGAAAAAACGGATAGGCCACAAATAACAAGAAATAGGACAACAATTATCTCTATACGGCCTCTACTTATATTTATTTTTTTCATGTTCACACAACTTCTAAAACTTTAAACGATTGTCTAAAAAATTTCTTTTACTATTATAACAAAAAAATAGAGCTTAACGCATGATATCTCTTTTAAATGTTTCGTTTCTGGTTAAGCCAACCGAATTCTAACACTAAAAAAGGAAGAAACTTAACGAAGTAAGCTTCTTCCTAGGAGATTATGAAAAAGAAAAGTTTTAGGATTGTCTACAGTATAGAAAGATTAGCTTAAAATTAACTTAACATTAACTTTAATTTTCCTTAAACGGGTAACCTAGGTGTTCGTAAGCCTTGGCAGTCGCCACGCGCCCTGTCCGCGTTCGCATGATAAAACCTTTTTGAATCAAATAAGGCTCGTACATATCCTCCACCGTATCGCGTTCCTCAGCAATATTGACAGACAAGGTGCCTAGTCCCACTGGACCTCCATTATACAGTTCAATCATCGTCCGCAAGATTTTTTGGTCAATGTAATCAAGCCCTTCAGCATCGACATCCAACATTGTCAAAGCCTTGTCGGTGATATCTTTTGTAATCACACCATCTCCCATGATTTGAGCGTAGTCCCTCACACGTTTTAACAGACGGTTAGCAATACGTGGTGTGCCACGGCTGCGTCTGGCTAATTCTTGTGCTGCTTCATAAACAATGCTCATCTCAAAAATATCTGCCGTCCGCTCAATGATTTCCGTCAAATCATCCACATCATAGTATTCCATGTGTCCTGTAATACCAAAGCGCGCTCGCAAAGGGTTTGATAGCATACCTGCTCGGGTGGTTGCACCAATTAAGGTAAACGGTGGCAATTCCAGATGCACACTACGGCTAGTTTCACCAGCACCAATCATGATGTCAATGTAAAAATCTTCCATAGCACTGTAAAGCACTTCTTCGACAGCCATAGGCATTCGATGAATTTCATCAATAAAAAGCACGTCACCTGGTTCTAAATCATTTAAGATGGCCACCAAATCTCCCGCCTTTTCAATAGCTGGCCCTGAGGTTTGTTTCAAATTCACGCCTAATTCGTTGGCGATGACAAAAGCCATGGTAGTCTTACCAAGACCTGGCGGTCCAAACAACAAAACGTGGTCCAAAGACTCATCTCGCAATTTTGCTGCTTCGATAAAAATGCGTAATTGATTTTTGACCTTATCTTGACCAATGTATTCTTGCAAATATTGGGGACGCAAGGTTCGCTCTACGAACTCCTCATCACCCATCACGTCATTATCTAAAATTCTACTCATATCATTATTATACCAAAACTAAAAAGGTCAGGGAATTTTTTGAACAAGAGCTTATAAACCCCACCAACCTGTTAGCAGAAAAAAGAAAACCATTGATTTCATCTCTTTCCATCCTTTCCAAATGATTACATTTAGTTTACTGGATTTTTCAGAAAAACAACAGGACATATATGTCCTGTTCTGCAAAAAAAATCCCTAGAAAAAATCTAGGGATAGTTTTGGGTATCCTTTTGCCATTCCGTGACCAACTGCTCTTCTAGATGGGTATCTCCTATCAAACTGGCAAATAAAATGGCTTTGGTATAAGATTCTTGTGCAGTAGCCAAATCATTTTTGAAATGCAGCTGATATTTCCACTCTACCAAGCTTAAAATGGGGCGTTTTTGAAAATCGTGAATCGCCGTCATGATGTCACTGCTTTTTGACATGATAGCCTCCACAAAAGTGTCCTTTTGAAAACGAAAAGCCAAGTCAACGTTATTTAGCAAAACATTATTCAAAATCAGTGCCGTTTCAGGGTCAGCAATGTCTTGGTCCAACAAGCGTTCCATCAAAGTCTTATACAAATCCAAACTGTAAATGCCTTCTAAAACGGGAGCTGAGGCCAAACAAGCCAAGTACAAATCAATCACAATCAGGTCATTTAAGGAAAAAACCTGCTTTTTTAGAACTTGGTCAAAATACTCGTGCAAAATGCCCTCTCCAAAATTAACATCATCGCTGAAGTGCACATCTATCTTAGACTGCAAGCAATCCATCATCAAGCGTTCTTCTTCTGGAATGACTTCGTAATACTGCTCCGCAATTTCATCAAAATAATGGCTCTTTTTTTGCAGGCGTTCTTGGTCCCCATAAGTCGGTGTTCTCAGCAGCAAATACTTTAATTCCTTGTATCTAGCTGGAAGTTCAAAGGTCTTGCCATCGGTTAGCTCACCAATGCTCACTCCCAAAATCTGCGCGATATAGGTTACCTTGTTTAGTGTTGGAATGGACTGCCCTGTTTCAACCCGATACAACTGCCGAATAGACAATTCCGTTTCATCGCCACAAAAAGCCTCACGTGAAATCCCACGCTCTTCTCTTAACTGGCGCACCTTTTCCCCAAATGCTTTCATAATCAATCTCCTTAAATCCCCTAAAACTAACGATCTCTCCGATAGAAAAAGAAAGACAGGATAATACTCTCCCAACTAGTTATCCTGCCTTCTTAGAAAAATAGTGTTCGATAATGGTTGTATTTAAATCATCAAGTTGATAAATCTTAGTCCCCTAAACCAATACGTTCAAAGATTTCATCAACACGTTTTGTGTAATAAGCTGGGTTAAACAACTCATCGATTTCATCTTGTGTCAAACGTGATGTCACTTCTTCATCAGCTTCAAGAAGTGGTTTGAAATCGACTTGGTTATCCCAAGAATAAGCTGTCTTAGGTTGAACAAGGTCATAAGCTTGCTCACGCGTCATGCCTTTTTCGATCAGTTTAAGCATCACACGTTGGCTGAAGATAAGACCAAATGTAGAACCCATGTTGCGAAGCATATTTTCTGGGAAAACGGTCAAGTTTTTCACGATATTGCCAAAACGGTTTAGCATGTAATCAATCAAAATCGTTGTATCTGGTGTGATGATACGTTCTGCTGATGAGTGTGAGATATCACGTTCATGCCAAAGAGCAACGTTTTCGTAAGCTGTTACCATGTGTCCACGAATCACACGCGCAAGACCAGTCATGTTTTCTGAACCGATTGGGTTGCGTTTGTGTGGCATTGCTGAGCTACCTTTTTGGCCTTTAGCAAAGTATTCTTCAACTTCACGTTGTTCAGATTTTTGCAAACCACGGATTTCAGTTGCCATGCGTTCAATTGATGTTGCGATGCTAGCAAGAACAGCAAAGTATTCAGCGTGAAGGTCACGTGGAAGAACTTGTGTTGAGATCTCTTGAGCACGGATGCCTAATTTATCGCACACATAAGCTTCAACAAATGGTGGGATGTTAGCAAAGTTACCAACGGCACCTGAAATTTTACCAGCTTCGACACCTGCGGCAGCATGTTCGAAACGTTCGATGTTACGTTTCATTTCACTGTACCAAGTTGCTAATTTCAAACCAAAAGTAGTTGGCTCAGCATGGACACCGTGAGTACGTCCCATCATGATAGTAAACTTGTGTTCTTTTGCTTTGTTGGCAATGATTTCAAGGAAATTGTTCAAATCTTTGCGAATAATGTCGTTGGCTTGTTTGTAAAGGTAACCGTAAGCTGTATCAACGACGTCAGTTGATGTCAAACCGTAGTGAACCCATTTGCGTTCTTCGCCAAGTGTTTCAGAAACGGCACGCGTGAAAGCCACCACATCGTGACGTGTTTCTTGTTCAATTTCAAGAATACGGTCAATGTCAAAGTCCGCATTTTCACGGATTTTAGCCACATCTTCTTTAGGAATTTCACCTAATTCTGCCCATGCTTCATCGGCTAAGATTTCCACTTCAAGCCAAGCACGGTATTTATTTTCTTCACTCCAAATTGCCGCCATTTCAGGGCGTGAATAACGATCGATCATGTTTAAGATATTAAGGGCGTTAAGCGAATACGGTTAACACCCTAACTCCTTTCCTTTTTTTAGTTATATCAATAAAACAACTAACACAATTAATTAAAATCTTCCTTACCAATTTCAACAGATGGATAGTGAGGTAAAGTTGTTAAATCTGTATCGAGTGGTAAATCATAAACAGCAAGGTAATCATTGGGGTACTTATTTGTCAGTTCTGCCATTTTTTCAGAAATACGAGACTTATCAGAAGAAGCAAAAACGACTTCAACGATAGCTTTCTTAGTATTATCAATATAAGCATGAACAATGATTTTCAGCATATTTCCTCCGATTAACACTTTAAAAATCCATTCCTTCCCCCATTTCCGCAATGGTATCTGGTTCATCACTAAACAAAGTAATGTGTCCCATTTTACGGTTATGTTTTGCCTCTAGTTTACCATAAAGGTGGAGGTGCGCGCTAGGGTTTTCTTGCATATAAGCCTGCGCTTTTTCCATGTGTTGTCCGAGGACATTTAGCATAACGGCAGGTTGGTGCAGGTGAATATCAGGCAGGGGCAAGCCAAGAATGCCCAAAATATGCGTATCAAATTGTGAGAAATCACAAGCTTCGATAGAATAGTGTCCTGAATTGTGTGGGCGTGGCGCAATTTCATTGACGATAATATCATCAGCTGTCGCAAACATTTCCACACAAAGCGTACCAGATAGGTCTAGCTTTTTCGCAATTTGAACGGCCATGGTTTGTGCTTTTTTGGCTAATTCGTCTGAAATACGGGCTGGGACGATGGTTTTTGAAAGAATGTTATTGCGGTGAATGTTTTCTTGAACTGGGAATACTGTGATATCTTGACCATTTCCTGAAACAATGACTGAAATTTCAAGGTCAAAATCCACAAATTCTTCCAAAACACATTCACAAGAATTTGCCAGTTGGTTGGCTTTTTCTAAGTC
This sequence comes from Streptococcus alactolyticus, assembly GCF_042649785.1. NCBI lineage: Bacteria > Bacillati > Bacillota > Bacilli > Lactobacillales > Streptococcaceae > Streptococcus > Streptococcus alactolyticus. The sequence goes on from NZ_JBHRZX010000038.1 coordinate 25,619, forward strand.
AGCAGCAGAGGTAATGACCACTTGACCGTGCCCATCATAGCCGCCTGTTGCCGTTTTTAAAACGTGGGTCTTGCTAAAATCAAGGTTCTCAATATCAAGGCTTGATGTAACCACTTTATAAGGTGCCACTTGTACGCCAGCTTTTTTAGCCAAAAAGTTTTTCTCAAAAATACGGTTTTGCGAAATGCGTAACAAGTCTGTCCCTTGAGGCAATTGATGGTCTTTGACAACGGCATCCAAGCCATCTGCGTCAACATTTTCAAACTCATAGGTCAAGACATCGCAACGTTCTGCTAATTCGCGCAAGGCTTCCACATCATCATAAGCCGCCACAATCATGTCACTCACGCGCGACGCTGGGCAATCTGCTGTTGGGTCCAAAGTAACCACTTTGTGCCCCATATAAATAGCTGAGATAGCCATCATTTGCCCCAATTGACCTCCGCCAATAATCCCAATCATTTTTGCTTTAGTCGAGCTCATCTGTTGATTCCTCTGCTACCTTGCCTTGTTCTAAAGCAAAGTTTTCTAATTTTTCTGCTAATGTCGCATCTTCAATTGCCAAAATACGAAGAGCTGTCAAAGCCGCATTGGTTGCTCCTGCTTCACCAATTGCCATGGTTGCAACAGGCACGCCACCAGGCATTTGAACGATTGAATAAAGAGAGTCAAGTCCGCTAAGAGCTCGTGATTTGACTGGCACACCGATAACAGGAAGTGTCGTCTTAGCGGCAACCATACCAGGTAAATGCGCAGCTCCACCCGCACCAGCAATAATGACCTTGATGCCACGACCTTTGGCTTCTTCAGCGTGTTTGAACATCAAATCTGGCGTACGGTGAGCAGACACGACTTTCTTTTCATATGCCACACCAAATTGGTCAAGTACTTCTGCTGTTTTTTTCATGGTAGCCCAATCTGATTTGCTTCCCATGATTACTGAAATTAATGGTTTCATGATTTTCCTTCCAATTGATTGATATCTTCAACATCAAGAACGCGATAACCTAATGTTTTGAGTTTTTGAGCAAAACGCCCGCTACCAGCTATTTTTCGGCCTGAAAAACTACCGTCGTAAACTTGATTGACCCCACATGAAGGGCTACGTGATTGCAAAATGGCTAAATCAACTTTTTTGCCAGAAATAGCTGCCAAAGAACGCTCGATTCCTTTTTCAAAAAGAGCATCGTAACGTTGACCTGTCGCATCCACAACATGACCCGCGGCTAATTCGACTGGCGGTCTAGGCACAGGCAAGCCAGCGAGCACCTCAGGGCAAACGGCAATTACTTCTTTATCAGCCACATAATCCACAAGAGCTTGATTGTAATTGTGACCACCGTTGTATTTACAACGTTCACCCAAGAGGCAGGCGCTCACTAACACACATCGAGTTTTAGCGTCCAATGGCCTTACTTCCAATGTCATGTCGGTAGAAAAGACCGCTGGTATCTTGTTTTGATAATTGAGCGTAGATGGTGTCTTTTGCTGTTTTCACATCTTCTTTTGTTGTGACTAGCATATAGACACGGCCACCATTTGACAAAAGAGCTCCGTCTTTGGCAAATGCTGCACCTGCATAATAAGTGATAATATCGCCACTTGTTTTTTCAGGTAAGCGAACGCCTTTTTCATAAGCCAATGGGTAACCTTCTGAAGCAACAACCACGCCCAAGGTTACACCCTCATCTGTCCAAGTCAACTCTGCCTTTTTCCCATCTAAAATATCCGTGATATTTTGAGCAAAATCAGAGGTCAAACGTGGCAAGATAACCTGAGTTTCAGGGTCACCAAAACGAGAGTTAAACTCGATGACCTTTGGACCATCTGCTGTCAAAATCAAACCAGCGTAAAGCACACCAAGGTAAGGATGACCTTCTGCAATCATGCCGTTAAGGACTGGTTTAACAATGGTTTCAACAGCCGTATCCACAACACTCTGAGGCAAATGAGGGACTGGTGCATAAGCTCCCATACCGCCTGTGTTTGGACCTTTGTCACCATCAAATGCACGTTTGTGGTCTTGAGCCGTTGGCATAATGTAAAAAGTATCCCCATTCACGAAAGCAAACAATGAAAATTCTTCGCCGTCAAGAAATTCTTCAATAACCACACGCGCACCAGAATCACCAAATTTATTGTCCAACAACATATCTTGAGCTGCTTCGATAGCTTGCTCAACTGTTTCTGCCACCACAACGCCTTTTCCAAGCGCTAAACCATCTGCTTTGACAACGATTGGAGCACCTTGTTCTTCGATGTAGCGTTTTGCTTCTTCAAAATCTGAAAACGTGCGATAAGCTGCTGTTGGAACCTTATATTTAGCCATGATTGATTTGGCAAAATCTTTAGACCACTCAAGCTCCGCTGCTGCTTTACTTGGACCAAAGGCTTTCAGACCAGCTGCATTGAAATCATCCACAATCCCGGCTGCTAAAGCATCATCAGGTCCGATGAAAGTCCAATCAATGCCATTCTCCTTTGCAAATGCAATCAGTTCAGAATGTTCGGAAATACCGATATTTACCAATTCAAGTCCGTCAAGCGTCATGCCATCATTTCCAGGAGCAACAAAAACCTGACTAACTTGAGGAGATTCTAACAATTTCTTAGCAATAGCGTGTTCACGCCCGCCTGATCCAACAACTAAAAGTTTCATAAGTTACTATACCTCAATACAAACCATTAACAGAGCCTAAGCTCCAGAATCAAAACTTTCGTCAAACACTACACGTTTTAACGAATTATACAAAAATATTATACCATATTTGTTCGGAAATTATAACGATTCATGTAACAACTTTATAACATTTTCCTTTTGGCAACCATTCAGACCACAACCAAAAATCCCAATCTGGGGGATTGGGATTTGCTTGGTCATGAAAAAAGTTTTTTTAGGAGTGTCTTTAGTATAGTTGGGGTGACTTAATGAAAACTAAAAAAAGCCTTTCAGAAAACTTAAAAACCTCAACCCTGAGGTTGAGGCTATTATTGTTACTATGTTATTTAAATAAAAGGGAGGTAGTTATATGATCTTAGTGACGGAAGTGACGGACACCTGTAAAGATCATAGTAAGTCCGTATTTATCAGCCATATCAATTGATTCTTGGTCACGAACAGAACCACCAGGTTGGATAATGGCTTTAACACCAGCGGCAGCAATTTCTTCCACGTTGTCTGCAAATGGGAAGAAAGCGTCACTAGCAAGTACCGCACCGTCAAAGCGGTCTTTAGCTTGGTCAAGAGCGATACGAACAGATGCCACACGGTTGGTTTGACCAGGACCAACACCAAGCGTCATGTGGTCATTTGTCACGATAATACCATTTGATTTGACATACTTGATCGCTTTCCAAGCAAATTCAAGGGCTGTTTGTTCTTGTTCGCTTGGTTGACGTTTTGTCACGACTTTCCAGTCAGCTGGATTTTCTTTGATAACGTCTTGGTTTTGCACCAAAAGGCCACCTACAACACCAGTGTATTCTTTTTCCACTTCGCTCGCTTCTTGCGCTTCAAATGGCAATTGAAGAATACGCAAGTTTTTCTTCTTCGTTGTCAAGATTTCAAGCGCTTCTTCTGAATAGCTTGGTGCGATGATAATTTCAAGGAAAATAGCGTGCATTTTCTTAGCTGTTGCTGCGTCCACTTCACGGTTAAGCACGACAATACCACCAAAGATTGACACTGGGTCTGATTCGTAAGCATAATCCCAAGCTGTTTCAATGTCGTCTGCTTGCCCAATACCACATGGGTTCATGTGTTTAAGCGCCACAACAGTTGGACGGTCTTTGAAATCACGGATAATGCGGATAGCCGCATCAGCATCACGGATATTGTTAAATGACAATTCTTTACCGTTCAATTGTTTCGCTGACGCAATTGAATAAGCCGTAGGCAAGGCATTTTGATAGAAATCAGCGTCTTGTTGAGGATTTTCCCCGTAACGCATTGGTTGTTTCAAGTCATAAGTCAAAGTGAGTTTTTCAGGTTTTTCTTCACCCACTTGTTTAGTAAAGTAATCCGCAATCAAAGCATCGTAAGCTGCTGTGTGACGGAAGACTTTAGCTGCCAAACGTTTACGTGTTTCCACACTTGTTTCACCAGTAGCTTTCAATTCATCTAACACAACAGCGTAGTCTGCTGGGTCAACAAGAACGGTCACGCTGGCATGATTTTTCGCTGCTGAACGAAGCATTGACGGACCACCGATGTCAATGTTTTCAACGGCATCTGCGTAAGTCACGTCTGGTTTCAGAATCGTTTCTTTAAATGGGTAAAGGTTTACCACAACAAGGTCAATCAGCTCAATGTGATTTTTCTTAGCTGCTTCAAGGTGGCTGTCAAGGTCACGACGAGCCAAAAGACCACCGTGAATGTTTGGGTGAAGGGTCTTCACACGTCCATCCATCATTTCAGGAAAACCAGTCACATCGTCAATTGCGATTGTGTCAACACCTGCTTTATCAAGTGCTACTTTTGTTCCCCCAGTTGAGATGATATCCCAACCTAATTGTTTCAATTCTTGGGCAAATTCTACAATACCCGCTTTATCAGAAACACTAATCAGTGCACGTTTTGTCATTTTTTCTCCTTTTAAAACGAATTTTCGCTTATCCTTATTTTCTCTCAACACCCAAACTCTCCAAAACTTCTGGATAGAGTTGGTATTCATGGTCATGAATGCGAGCTTCAAAACTGTCAATGGTATCATCAGCTAGACGTGGCACACGGACTTGCTTGATGACTTTTCCTGTGTCAACACCACTATCAACCCAGTGAATGGTCACACCTGACTGGCTGACACCAGCTTCCCAAGCATCCTCAATGCCATGAGCCCCTGGAAATTCAGGCAAATAAGCTGGATGAATGTTGATGATACGTCCCTCGTAAGCTTTTAGCAAAGTTGGGCCAACAATTTTCATGTAGCCTGCCAAGCACACCAAATCAATGTCATATTGCTCCAGCAAGGCAACAATAGCATCTTCGTAAGCAGCTTTATTGTCAAATTCCTTTAATTCAAAAGCATGGGCAGGCACACCAAGCTTTTCAGCACGCTCTAAAACATAAGCATCTCGGTGGTCTGAAAAGACAAAGGCAACGGGAAATTGCTCTGCAATAACTTGAAAATTTGACCCGTTACCACTCGCAAAAACGGCGATCTTTTTCATTATTTAATCACCACACTTGCATCTGCTTTTTTGACAATACGACCAAGTTCATAAACAGGTTCATCGAACAATTCTTTCACGCGCTCAACCTTGTCAGGACTAACTGCCAACATCAAACCAATCCCCATGTTGAAGATTTCAAACATTTCATCGTGTTTGAGCTCTCCGTATTTTTCAAGGGCTTTGAAGATAGGAAGAACAGGCACTTTATCCTCTTCAATTTCAGCAGCCAAGTCATCTGAGAACATACGTGGCACATTTTCGATGAAACCACCACCTGTGATGTGGGCAATACCGTTTACCAATTCTTCTTTGATAAGGGGTAGTACCGCTTTAACATAGATACGAGTTGGTTCAAGAAGCACTTCTTTCAACGGTTTGCCTTCAAGTTCTGGAAGCACTTCATCACCTGTATAATCAGCAAAGACACGACGCACAAGTGAGTAACCGTTTGAGTGGATACCGCTTGAAGCAAGTCCAAGAAGAACATCACCTTCAGATACTTTTGAACCGTCGATAATTTGTGATTTTTCCGCAACACCTACGGCAAAACCAGCCAAGTCATAGTCGTCTTCACCGTACATACCAGGCATTTCAGCGGTTTCACCACCAATAAGCGCTGCACCAGATTGCACACAACCTTCCGCAACACCCGCAACCACTTGTTCCAATTTAGCTGGTTCGTTTTTACCAGTCGCAATGTAATCTAGAAAGTAAAGTGGCTCTGCACCCGCTGCGATGATGTCGTTGACACACATGGCAACACAGTCTTGACCAATCGTATCGTGTTTGTCGTATTTGATGGCAAGCATGAGTTTTGTTCCCACACCGTCCGTTCCTGAAATCAAGACAGGTTCTTTCACACCAGTTTTAGACAGGTCAAACATCCCACCAAAACCACCAAGAGCGCCCATAACGCCCGCACGTTCTGTACGTGCAACGTGTTTTTTGATACGAGCAACAACTTCATAACCCGCTTCAACATCAACACCAGATTGAGCGTAAGCATTTTTTGTCATAAATAAATTCTCCTTTTTGGGAAATAGCTGAGCTATTATAAAACTAATTCTCTAAAAGCCTTATTTTTCCAAATAAAAGCTGGTTTTTTCCTCTAAACTCTTGAGGTAAGGTTCTTCGTAATCGTACAGTGGTGTTGGGTATTTGCCGTCAAAGTAAGCAACACAAAGACCACCATTTGGAGCATCTGTGTCAATACCGATAGACTCAATCAAGCCATCAATCGACAAGTAAGTCAAACTGTCCGCACCAATAATCTCACAAACTTCTTCTTTCGTATGGTTAGCTGAAATCAACTCACGACGATTTTGAATGTCAATACCGTAGAAACATGGGTATTTCAATTCAGGGCTACCAATAGCCACGTGAACTTCTGTGGCACCAGCTTCACGCAAGAGATTCACGATACGACGAGAAGTGGTTCCACGCACGATAGAATCGTCAACCATCACCACGCGCTTGCCTTTAACAACCCCTGAAACCGCCGAAAGTTTCATACGAACCCCTTCTTCACGCAATTCCTGTGTCGGTTGGATAAAGGTACGTTGAGTGTATTGGTTTTTGACCAATCCCATTTCATTTGGAAGGCCTGATTCTTCCGCAAATCCCATAGCTGCTGAAAGCGATGAATTAGGCACCCCAACTACGATATCTGCTTCGTGTTGGAATTCTTGTGCCAAACGTTTCCCCATATTCTTACGAGCAGTGTGGACATTGACACCGTAGATATCACTATCTGGACGTGCAAAATACACGTATTCCATTGAACAAATAGCCAATTGCGTATCTGTTGTGTAAGTGTCGTACTGGATACCGTTGTCATCGATAATCACGATTTCACCTGGCTTCACATCACGAACCCATTTGGCACCGATAACTTCAAAGGCACATGTTTCACTTGAAACTACCCAAGCTCCATTTTTCATTTGACCGATTGACAAAGGACGGAAACCATTTGGGTCAAGCGCTGCAATCAATTTATCTTCTGTCATCAAAAGGTAAGCAAAACCACCTTTTACAGTATTGAGTGCTTCTTTGACTTTTCCGATAAATTCAGGATTGTGACTACGGCGAATCAAGTGCATCAAGATTTCAGTATCTGATGAGGCGTTAAAGATAGCACCTTGGTCCTCCAACTCTTTTTTCAATGACAAAGCATTTGTCAAATTCCCATTGTGGCACAAACCAAATTGCTCGTCAGTGAAGTTGTAAAGAAACGGTTGGATATTATTGATAGAAGCTGAACCTGCTGTCGCGTAACGCACGTGACCAATAGCAGCGGTCCCTGTTAATTTTTCCAAATCAGCAGGATTTTTAAACACTTCTGAAAGAAGACCTGTATCACGGTGTTGAAGCAACTTACCGTTATCATTTGTGACGATACCAGCCCCTTCTTGACCGCGGTGTTGGAGGCTATGAAGGCCAAAGTAAGCAACATGAGCTGCTTGAGGGTGGCCCCAAATGCCAAAAACGCCACATTCTTCATTAAGAGATTTTACTTCATATGTCATTATTTTTTTACCTAGATTCTTGTTAATAAGAAATTTTCTTGATTAGTTGACAAGATAAGGCACCCTTGTACCTTATCTTGTCCTCTTGTTGTTTATTTAGCAAGGTCTAACCTTTTGTAAAATACTCAACGGCGCTACGGAATAAGTGTTGGTCCTTGTTTCCTGGAATATTTTGGAAAAGACCATCTTCGTAACGTTCTGAGTGTCCCATTTTACCAATGATTTGACCATTTTTACTTGTAATACCTTCAATAGCGTTGACAGAACCATTTGGATTGTATTTAGAATCCATGCTTGGTTGACCGTTGAAATCAACGTATTGGCTAAAGATTTGACCGTTATCACGGAGTTCTTCAAATTCAGCAGCATTGACAACGAATTTCCCTTCACCGTGTGATACTGGAATAGCGTGGATATCTCCCACTTCAACACCAGCAAGCCATGGTGAATTTGTGTTGGCGATACGTGTTTCAACCATTTTCGCCATGTGTTGGTTAGCATCGTTGTAGAACAAGGTTGGACTTGTTTCTGTGGCATCTTCAAAGTTACCGTATGGAAGCAATCCTGATTTAACCAAGGCTTGGAATCCATTACAGATACCAATGATAAGCCCACCTTTTTCGATAAAACTGTCAATAGCCGCACGAACTTTTTGGTTCAACAAGATGTTCACGATGAATTTTGCAGAACCGTCTGGCTCGTCCGCTGCTGAGAAACCACCTGCAAAGAAGATGATGTTTGCTTTTGCGATATTGTCAACCATCGTGTCAACAGAAGCTTCAATAGCTGCTTCGTCAAGCGTTACAAACGGAACCAAGTTCACTTTGGCACCTGCTTGTTCAAAGGCCTTAGCCGAATCGTACTCTGAGTTTGTTCCTGGGAAAACAGGGATGTAAACCAATGGTTCAGCCACTTTTTCGCTGGCTTTGATAACGGCATCTGAAGCCACAGCTGGCACATCTTCGATAACTTGGCTTTGCTCAAATTCTGTTGGATAAACCTCTTCAAGCGTACCTTCAAAGGCTGCTAACAAGGTTTCTCCAGAAAGGGCAACGCCGTTGACTGTCAACGTAAAGTCAGCACTTGTCTTACCAATTTTCACAGCGTCAGCAATTTCTTCAGCAGATGTAAAGATAAAGCCACCGAGTTGAGCTGTCAAGCTTGTGTCAAGATCAGCTAATTCAACTGTCGCACCGATGTGATTTCCAAATGTAGCCAAAGCCAAGCTTTCCATCACACCACCGTATTTAACAGCAGATGCTGATGTGATATGGTGTGCTTTTTGAATCGCTTCAAACCTTGTAAAGTTTGACTTAATCAAATCAAAATCAATATCTTGTGAAATAGCTTGACCAGGAAGGTAATAAACGTACTCACCAGCTGCCTTAAATTCTGGCGAAAGCACTTTGCGACTATCTGCCGTTGTCACACCAAAGGCAACCAATGTTGGCGGTACTGTTAATTCTTCAAATGTCCCTGACATTGAGTCCTTACCACCAATTGATGGCAAGCTAAGTTGTAACTGTGCTTCGATAGAACCAAGAAGGGCTGAAACAGGTTGACCAAAGCGGTCAGCTTGTTTGTCCATACGTTGGAAGTATTCTTGGTAAGAGAAACGTGCTTTAGACCAGTTTGCACCTGTCGCCACCAAACGTGCTGTCGCTTCGATAACGGCATAGGCAGCACCGTGATACGGTGACCATTCTGCAATGTAAGGGTTGAAACCTTGTGCCATGACAGAAGCTGTTGTTGTCACACCATTTTGAACAGGTAATTTTTGAACAGAACTTTCTGTTGGTGTGATTTGATAACGACCACCGATTGGGTGGTTAACGGTTGAGCGACCAACTGAGCTATCAAAAATAGTTTGAAGCCCTTTTTGGCTGGCATGGTTAAGGTCTGAAAGAACTGTTACAGTATCAGCTTCCAAGGTTTCAGCTGAAGTTGTGCGTTGTTCTGGCACATCAACTTGGCTATCAACCACGTTAGCATCGACAACCACGCGCACACCGTTTGTATCAAGGAAACGGCGCTCAATATCTACAATCGTTTGCCCATTCCATGTCATAACAAGATTTGGTTTTTCAGTCACAGTTGCCACTACAACCGCATCGATATTTTCCTTATGACAAGCAGCAACAAAAGCATCGATGTCTTTTGGACGCACCACAACGGCCATACGTTCTTGCGATTCTGAAATGGCAATTTCTGTTCCGTTAAGCCCTTGGTATTTCAATGGCACTTTGTTCAAGTCAATTTCAAGACCATCAGCCAATTCACCAATCGCAACACAGACACCACCAGCACCAAAGTCATTTGATTTCTTGATAAGGCGTGTCACATCGCCATTACGGAAAAGACGTTGGATTTTACGTTCTTCAATGGCATTCCCTTTTTGAACTTCAGCACCAGCTGTTTCAACAGATTCAACGGTTTGAACCTTAGAAGAACCTGTCGCACCACCGACACCATCACGCCCTGTTTTACCACCAAGAAGGATAACCACGTCACCTGCTTCTGGTTTTTCACGCACCACATTTTCCTTAGGTGCTGCACCGACAACCGCACCAAGTTCCATGCGTTTGGCTACAAATCCAGGGTGGAAATATTCTTTAACATAAGTCGTTGCAAGGCCAATTTGGTTACCGTATGATGAATAACCATGAGCCGCTGTTTTTGAAATCACTTGTTGGGGCAATTTCCCAACGCGTGTGTCAGCAATTGGCATGGTAATATCACCAGCACCTGAGATACGCATGGCTTGGTAAACATAAGAACGCCCTGACAATGGGTCACGGATAGCCCCACCGATACAGGTCGCAGCGCCACCAAACGGTTCAATTTCAGTTGGGTGGTTATGAGTTTCATTTTTGAACATCAACAACCATGGTTCTTTGACACCATCAACGTCCACTTCAATCTCGACAGAGCAAGCGTTGATTTCGTCAGATACTTCCATGTCGTCCAAACGGCCATTGGCACGCTCATAGCGTCCAAAAATAGTCGCCATGTCCATAAGCGTTTGTGGTTTTTCAGAACGCCCCAATTCATCGCGCATCGCAAGGTATTTATCATAAGTTGCTTGCAATTGCTCTTGGAATTTAGAAGCTGAAAAATCAAGGTGTTTTAGTTCGGTTTCAAAAGTAGTGTGACGGCAGTGGTCTGACCAATAAGTATCCAAAACTTTCAATTCTGTTTCAGTTGGCACACGTCCAATTGATTTGAAGTAATCTTGGATAAAGACAAGGTCATCCACTTCCATTGCCAAGCCTTGCTCTGCCTTATATTTGGCAAAATCAGCTGCTGTATAAGTCTTGAAAAAGTCAAGGTTCGGAATAGTTTTATCAGATTCTGAGAATGCTTGTGGAGCAATTCCTGTCGTGATATCTTTGAAGCGAGAATCTACTGGATTCAACAAATAATGCTTAACAGCTTCCAATTCAGACGCTTCGATATCTTTATTTACCAAGTAAAGTTGAGCGGTATTAACCGTTACATCGTTGCCACTACCCAATAAAAGCAAGGCTTCTTGAGATGACGCCGCACGTTGGTCAAATTGGCCTGGAAGTGATTCAATCGCAAAGAAAGCATAGTCTGACAAGGCCGCAACCACATCACTTTCTGCCAAAATATTATCCGTTACTGGTTCAGAAAAAATATGCTTTTCTGCACGCGCAAAAAGCGCTTCGTCTAGCTGAAAAACATCATACACTTGAATGATGCGTAAATCAGTCAAACTGTTTAACTGAAGATTGTGCTTAAGCTCTTTGATAAGTGCTTGCGCTTTAACGTTAAAATGTGATTTTTTCTCAACAAAAATGCGTTTATCCATTCCCTATCCTTTTAAGAATTTTCTTTCTAGTAGCTTACCAGTACACCGTACCGAGCTTTTTTATCCAAGTCCTTGCAATTTTTCAAGAACCACTTCGTAAACATCTGTTAGGTTACCCAAGTCACGACGGAAAACATCTTTATCCATATGGTGACCTTCCGCATCCCAAAGACGGCAGTTATCAGGTGAAAATTCGTCCGCAAGGATGATATGACCATCCTTATCCTTACCAAATTCCAATTTAAAATCAATCAATTGAAGTCCAATTTGGTTGAACCAATCTTTCAACAATTCGTTGATACGACGTGTTTCAGCCTTGATGTAAGCAATACCCTCATCACTTGCAATACCAAGGAATTTCACGTGTTCATCGTTGATGAATGGGTCGTCCAAGTCATCGTTTTTATAGTAAAATTCAACAATCGGTGTTTCTAGCTGAATGCCTTCTTCCACACCAAATCGTTTTGAAAATGATCCTGCAGTCACATTACGCAAAACAACTTCAAGCGGAATAATATCAACTTTTTTGTTCAATTGTTCGTTTTCTGACAATTGTTTAACAAAGTGGGTTGCAATACCTGCTTCATTTAATTTCGTGAAAATTAAAGACGAAATCTGGTTGTTAAGCACCCCTTTCCCTTTGATGGTTTCCTTACGAGCACCATTAAGCATGGTTGCTTGATCTTTATAAACTGAAATAATCACATCTTCATCATCTGAAGTTGTGTAGATATCTTTGGCTTTTCCCGTATAAATCAGTTTTCTTGACATTTATTTGTTCGCCTTTCACCTTTATTCAACTAGATTTTAACATACGATGTCATTTTTTTCAACATTTAACAGACTTTTTGAGAATTCAAAAACAAAAACGTTCACCTTACGCGAACGTTTCTTTCTAATTTATCCGATTATTTAAATAATCTGACAATTCACCAAGAGAGGCCAAATCTTCCACATCTTCATCGGGAATACTGAGTTGAAAAGCTTCTTCCAAATCAATAATAAGTTCCACTAACTCGATAGAATCAAGCCCCAGGTCTTTTTGAATATCCATTGAAGTGGTTAAGGTTAGGTCTGGATTTTTCACTTGTCCTCGAACCACTTCCGCCATTTTATTAAAAATCATTTCTCTTGTCATATGCTTTAATCCTTAACAGTAAAAGCATCGACCAGCTGCTCAACAACTTTTGTTTCTAGCATGGTGCGTACTTGTTTGATGGTGTAGAAAACAGCTTGGGCATCACTTGAACCGTGGCATTTAACCACAGGAGCTTTCAAACCAAAGAGAACCGCACCGCCTGCACGCGTATAATCCATCGTATCTTTCAATTGGTACAAGCTATTTTTCAATAAAAGGGCACCTAATTTTGCTCTGAAACCACCTGATTGAATAGATGATTTCAAGCTACCCATGATGTTAAGAGCTGTTCCTTCCATGGTTTTAAGCACAGCGTTTCCCGTGAAACCATCGGTCACCACAACGTCAGCTACGCCATTCATCAAATCACGCGCTTCCACATTGCCAACAAAATGCAAGCTTTTATCTTCTTCTAACAAGGCATAAGTGTCCTTATGAAGTGGGTCACCCTTAGTCGCTTCCGTACCGTTATTGAGCAAGCCTACACGCGGATTGGCAATGCCACGCACATTTTTAGCATAAAAAGAACCAAGCGTTGCATACTGATGCAAATGTTTTGGCGTATTCTCCGCATTTGCTCCCAAATCCAACATATCATAGCCCTTGCCATCAGTCGTTGGTAGCGTAGACATCAAACCTGGACGATCAACGCCTTTAATGCGACCAATCACAAACAAACCAGCCGCTAAAAGCGCCCCTGTATTTCCCGCAGAAATCACGGCATCTGCTTTCGTGTCTTTAACTGCCTGAGCAGCTAGTACCATGCTCGCTTTTTTCTTACGGCGAATGGCTTTGACAGGCTCATCATCTGAATTAATCTTTTCTTCCGTATGCACGATTGTCACACGTTCAGTTGCTTTCAAATATTGTTTTATCTTGCTTTCATCACCATAAAGTTGCACTTCAATATCTGAAAATTCAGCGAGAGCTTGATTCACTCCTTCGACAATAGCTTCAGGGGCGTTATCACCACCCATAGCATCAATTGCAATTGTTTTCATAGTCATCTCCTCACAAAATATAATCACCCCATTATAACACGATTTAGCATTTTTTTCAGTTTTATAAAAACAACAAGGGATTTTCAGAAAAAAATAAAAAACTGTCGGCAATCCTTGAAAACAAGGTACCACCAACAACTTTTAGGTCATAATATCTCCCCACGTTCCCAAATCATCGATAAATTGCTTACTTTTCAAATGTAAACCCACATAAGTCTGATACAGGTCATCAATGAACAAACGCAATTTTTGCTTCATCTCAGGTTTAATGGAAATGGTTCTTAAATCATCAAAATGAATAGCTTGAAAACGGTCCACCAAATAAAGCATATTGGGGTCGAGGTGGCTACGATGATTATCTTTGTGGTAATGCTCTGGGCAAAGCAAGCCCGAATACCGATGCGAAAAATCAAAAGGCAAACCCACACGATGACAAAAAATACATTCATGAAAATTAAGGCGTACACCAAATCGCTCTAAAATCTGAATTTCAAAGATATTGGTCAAAATAGCGTAATCAAGACCTTCTTCCATTAAAGAAAGAGTCTTTTGTAAAAAGGCAAATAAAGGAGCATCTGCCACATGGTCGCTCAAAGCCGCATCTGCCAAAGCTGTGACATAGGACGCATAAGACAGTTTAAACAAATCTGCGTTGATGGCCTTAAAGGTTTCCACTTCCTTATAATCCTCGATGAAAGACAAGCCCTCATCATTCAATTTTAAAATGAATTTTGCAATGGTCAAAGGCTGGAGAACCGCTGCTAACTTAGACTTGCTAGCATGTCTGACAAAAAACATATACTTGCCATCCGTTTCGGTAAAGAGTTTGACCAGCTTGTCATCCTCACGATAATTGCGGTTGTAGAGAACAAGCCCATAAGTTTCCTTAGTTTGCATGTTCTTCCATAAATTCTTTCAAGCGCTCCATCGCAGTTGTGATGGTTTCCATGCTAGCAGCATAAGACAAACGAAGGTAACCTTCACCGTATTTTCCAAAAGCAACCCCTGGGATAAAGGCAACAGCTTTTTCACGAGCAAAATCCTGACAAAATTTAAACGAATCTTGCTCATAACCCTCTGGAATCTTAGCAAAAATGTAGAATGCCCCATCAGGTTTGATAATCTTAAAGCCAAGTGCAGACATCTTGTCTATAATGTAATCACGACGTTTCACGTACTCAGCTTTCATTGGTAGCGCATCGTCCTTGCCGGCAGAAAGAGCTTCAATAGCTGCAAATTGTGCCATCGTTGTCGCAGCTGTCACCAAATATTGGTGACTCTTAATCAATTGTGCCGTAAAAACAGCAGGTGCAAAAATCAAACCAATTCGCCAACCTGTCATGGCGTGCGATTTTGACAAGCCATTGATTAAAATGGTTTGTTCTGGCAAATATTCTGCAATTGAAACGTGTGGCTCATCCGTGTAGGTCAATTCTGAGTACACCTCATCTGAAATAACAAAAACATCGTATTTTCTAAGAACATCCGCCAAAGCCTTAATTTGCTCACGCGAATACGTCACACCAGTTGGATTGGTTGGATAATTAAGCAAAACAGCCTTGAGCGAATCTCCTTGCTCTAAAATAGCTTGTTCCAATACCTCTGGCGTCAACACAAAGTCATTCCCTGTTGTATCAATCTCCACAATATCAGCCCCAACAAGATTGACAATTGGTTCGTATCCAGGATAAGCTGGTGCTGGCAAAAGAACCGTATCCCCAGGCTCTAAAATAGCAGTCAAAGTCGCAGACAAGGCTTCCGTTGCCCCGATAGTCACCAAGATTTCATTATCTGGATTATAGGTCAAATGGTACTTGTCTTTAACAAAATCAGCCGCAGCTTGACGCAGAGCCATCAAACCAGCCATTCCTGTATAATGGGATTGGTTGGCATCAATAGCCGCCTTAGCAGCCTCTTTAACATGCTCAGGCGTTGTAAAATCTGGTTCCCCCAGAGTCAACTTCATAATCCCTGGCACATCCGAAATGGATTGGTCAAACTGACGAATCAAAGATACTTCGATTTTATCTAAATACTTATTAAAACGATTAGTCAAGCCCATAACAATCTCCCTTTATGTTTAATTATATCTATTATACATAAAATTCTAATAAAAGCCAGAACCTTTCAGACTAGACCAACATAAAAAGAGAGAACCAAAGTGTTCTCTCCACATTTCGACTTATTTTGCCGTGTCCATTCCAAATAAAGGCGATAACGGACGTTTTTCATGAATACGAGTAATAGCTTCACCAATTAGTTCAGCAATTGAAATTTGCTCAATCTTATCAATTAAACGTTCTTCTGGAAGGTAAATCGTGTCTAAAACAACGAGTTTTTCAATCGCTGATTTTTCGATATTTTCAAGTGCAGGACCAGATAAGACAGGGTGAGTACATGACGCATACACAGCAGTCGCACCCGCTTCAGCAAGTGCATCAGCCGCATGACAAATGGTACCCGCAGTATCAATCATGTCATCAATCAAGATACATTTCTTACCTTTAACGTTACCAATGATATTCATCACTTCACTTGTGTTCATTTTAGTGACACTACGACGTTTATCAATAATAGCAATCGGTGTTTGGAGGAATTGTGCCAACTTACGAGCTCGTGTCACACCACCATGGTCAGGACTAACAACAACGACATCTTCACCAACTAAACCATGACGGTCAAAGTAATCCGCAATAAGAGGTGCACCCATCAAGTGATCCACTGGAATATCAAAGAAACCTTGGATCTGAGCAGCGTGCAAATCAACCGTCAACAAACGATCAACTCCTGCTACTTCAAGCATATCTGCAACCAATTTAGACGTAATTGGTTCACGTGATCTTGCTTTGCGGTCTTGACGTGCGTAGCCATAATAAGGCATGACAACACTGATGGTTTCAGCACTAGCTCGTTTCAATGCGTCAACCATAATCAAGATTTCCATCAAATTGTCATTAACAGGTGAACTTGTTGATTGTAAAATAAAGACATGACGCCCACGAATTGACTCTTCGATATTAACTTGAATCTCACCATCAGAGAACTGACGAACTGATGATTTTCCAAGCTCAATTCCCATAGCCGAAGCCACTTTTTCTGCCAATTCCTTGTTTGACGATAATGCAAACAGTTTTAAATCAGAATAAGACATGATTTCCTCCAAAGTTTTTATCCTCTAATATTTTACCGTTTTTCTCTCTATTTTTCAACAAATAAAAGAAAGGATTACCTTGCCTTTAAAAAGGAAGCATCAAAAACATACTAAGATTAGTAGCGAGAAAATCTCCGACGGGAGAAAGTACTCTCTACTTTTTCTTTTATGTTAAAGTAGTGGTGTC
>NZ_JBHRZX010000039.1:0-23690 GCF_042649785.1 Streptococcus alactolyticus
CAAAAAAGAGAAAACCAATTTGGTTCTCTCTAGATGTTAGCTGGCATCAACCCACTACAGTTGACAATGAGCCACTTCTTTTTTTAGTATTACTTTTTAAAGGTGAGAGTCATGGTTGTTCCCTCATCAGGAACGCTACGAACATTGATTGAAGCGTTATGGAGTTTCAAAGCGTGTTTAACAATTGAAAGCCCCAGACCCGTTCCACCAACTTTTCTTGAGCGACTCTTATCGATGCGATAGAAGCGTTCAAAAATGCGTTCTTGTTCTTCTTTTGAGATACCAATTCCCGTATCTTTGACATCAACAGAAATCTTGTCTGCTTCATCTGTTATCGTAATATTTACGCTACCGCCATCACGGTTGTAGGTAATAGCATTGTCGCTCAAATTGTACAAAACAGAATGAATCAAGGCTGGATTACCCGTGATATGGGTCGGTTGTCCCTTAAGTTGAAGCTGAACATCACGTTGTTTGGCTTTAGCAGATAAACTGCTCAAGACACTTTTAGCAACGCGGTAAAGATCCACATCTTCCATTGGTACTTGGTCAGTTTCATCCAATTGTGACAATTTGATAATGTCCTCAACCAACTGCACCATTTGTTTGGATTCTTTGTAAATCTTTCCTGCAAAACGAGGTACATCATCAGCAGATACTAAGCCATTAACTAGCATTTCTGAATAGCCTGAAATGACGTGCAGAGGCGTTTTAAGCTCATGTGACACGTTTGCAGTGAACTCATGTCGTAATTGTTCAATTTGCAATTGTTCTGTCACATCGAACAAAAGAACCACCAATCCAGTCATATGACCATCTGATAAAATCGGACGAATCAAGACCTTGTAACTGTCCTTATCAAAATGAACAATCCCTTCTTGGTTATCTCCTTTAAGACCTGCTTCTAGCAAGTTATTAAAGGCTAAATCCCTTGTTGTTTTTAAGATATCCTTGCCGATACAACTTTGGTCTGTTTGGAAGAGGTCTTGGGCTGCAGCATTCATGCTAATGACATGACAGCCTGCATCCAGCAAGATAATCCCTTCCTTGATTTTTGAAATAATCGTATCGAATTCTTCTTTTTTCTGGTTTAATTGTGACTCTTTTTTAGCCAATTCTTTTTGATGGTAATCAATTCGTCTAAGTAAAGGCGTGATTTCATCATAAGCATCATTGCTTAAAGGTTGGTCTAAATCCAAGTTATTTAACGGTGCAATAATACGTCTTGACGTGTAGCGTGCCACCCAAATCGATAAGACGATTGACAAGATGACAATCAAGGCAAACGGTTGGAACATACGAATCAGCAAAAGCAATAAGCTATGCTGGGTTACGGACAAACGTAAAACCGTTCCGTCATCTAGACGCTGCGCTACATAAATAGATTGTGTTGTTAAAGTTGTCGAAAAGCGAGTGCTCTCACCGTAGCCTTCTTCCATAGCCTCTCTAATCTCTTTACGGTTCTGATGATTATCCATTTTGGTTGCATCAGAGTTGCTATCATAAAGAATCGTTCCCTCGTTGTCAACCCAAGTAATACGAACATTGGAAACGTTTAGATTTTCAAAATAATTTTTTCCTTCTAGTGAAACCCCTTGAGCAATCAAGGCAGTTTCTGTTCGCAACTGTTCTCTTTGAACCTTAGTGAAATAATTGTACAAAGCCCCCATAATTAACAGGATAGCTGAAAACAAAATCCCTAAAGATACAAAAAGTGTTGAGCGAAAGATTCTTTTAATCATTTTCTTCCTCCAGTCGGTATCCTACCCCACGAATAGTCTTTATGAGGTGACTGGCATCACCAAGTTTGGTCCGCAGTGTTCCGATATGAACATCTACCGTCCTTGTTTCCCCAACAAAGTGTTCGCCCCAGACTTGATTTAGCAGTTCTTGTCTGGTAAACACACGATTAGGGTTTTTCATCAATAAAGCAAACAGTTCAAATTCTTTCAGCGTTAGATGAATAACTTTATTATCTTTCTTTACTGTGTAGTTTTGAACATCAAGAGAAATAGAACCAATCGTCAAGGTCTTATCCTCTTGAACATGACTTTGAGTTCGGCGTAAAACAGCTTTAATACGAGAAATCATTTCCATCATGCCAAAGGGTTTGACCAGATAATCATCGGCTCCCATATCCAAGCCCTTAACCTTGTCAAATTCTGTTCCTTTGGCAGTTGCCATGATAACAGGAATACTTTCACTGCTTTTTTTCGCACGCAACTCCTCTAAACTGGATAAACCGTCACTTCCTGGCAGCATAATATCCAATAAGATTAAGTCGGGTTTGACTTGCTCCATCGCTTGCCAGAAAAGCTCGGAGTTGGGAAAGCCTTGGGCTTCAAATCCCGTCGTCCGTAGCGTATAAAGCATCAATTCGCGAATATCATCATCGTCTTCAACACAATAAATCATTATTATTCATCTCCATCTAATTGCCCAGTGATTGAGAAAATGACCCACTTGGCAATATTGACCGTATGATCTCCAATACGTTCAAGGTATTTGGCTACCATCAGGACGTCGATAGCGTGTTCGCCATCCACTTCTTCTCCTGCGAAGTAGGCCATTAAGTCCATCTTTATTGTATCAAATTCTGCGTCAATTGTATTATCATTTTGAATGACTTGGTTAGCCAGTTCTTCATCATCATGCACAAAGGCATCAATACTATTCGTTACCATGTCCACAACGTGGCTTACCATGGTTTGTAGGTGTTTTAATTCTTGTCCTTGGTGGATATGTCCTTGATTGATAATCTCACCCATTTCAGCGGCTTGGGCTCCGATACGTTTCATATCGTAAACCATTTTCAAGGCAGCTGATACATGGCGTAAATCTTTTGCAACAGGCTGTTGACGCAACAGCAATTTCAAACATTGTTCTTCAATGTCGCGTTCAAGTTGTTCAATGCGATGGTAAGTTTCAATCACATCATCCACGAGTTCTGAATCATCGTGTTTTAAAAATTGAACCGATTTTGAGATAACATCTTCACATAAAGCCCCCATAAAAATAACATTTTTATTGAGTTCTTGGAGTTGATTTTCAAATTTTGAACGCATTAGCCGAATCTCCCTGTAATGTAGTTTTCTGTTCGCTCGTCTTGAGGAAGAGAAAAGAGTTGACTGGTTTGGTTAAATTCTACGACTTCCCCCATCAAGAAGAAGGCCGTTTTATCTGAAATACGCACAGCTTGTTGCATATTGTGGGTTACAATAACGATGCTGTATTTTTGCTTCAATTCAATAACAAGGTCTTCGATTTTTGACGTTGAAATTGGGTCAAGGGCTGAAGTTGGCTCGTCCATAAGCAAGACATCTGGCTCAATCGCAAGGGCACGCGCAATGCAAAGTCTTTGTTGTTGACCACCAGACATACCCAAGGCTGACTTGTGAAGTCGGTCTTTCACTTCGTCCCAAATTGCTGCTTGTTTCAACGAACGTTCAACAATCTCATCCAGTTCCGCCTTTCCATGAATCCCGTGTGTACGTGGACCAAAGGCAATATTGTCATAAATGCTCATTGGGAATGGATTTGGTTTTTGGAATACCATACCCACTTTTTTACGCAATTTATTGATATCTAAATCACGGTAAACATCTTCACCATCCAAAAGCACATTACCTGTAATGCGACAATCTTTGACCAAATCGTTCATACGATTTAGGCTTTTTAATAAAGTTGATTTTCCACAGCCAGAAGGACCGATAAAAGCGGTAATTTCCTTGGCTGGAATATTTAAATTGACTGATTTCAAGGCATGAAAATCGCCATAATATAAATCTAAGTTTTCAATAGTTAATTTACTCATTACCCATTCTCACTTCCTAAACGTTTGGCAATTAAGCCTGATAAAAAGTTAATTCCAATGACTAATATCAGCAAGACAACAGCTGTTGCATAGGTTTGATTGATATACAGTCCTTCACCAGAAATAGCGTACATATGCACCGCCAAAGTCCGTGATGAGCTAAAGACGCTTTTAGCTACTTCTGCCACTGTTCCTGCGGTAAAGATAAGAGCCGCTGATTCACCGATAATACGACCAATCGCCAAAATAACACCTGGGAAAATACCTGGCATAGCACTTGGCAAAACAATCTTGAAAATCGTTCTTAATTTACCAGCACCAAGGGCAAAAGCTCCCTCACGGTAACTGTTTGGGACAGAAAGTAAGGCTTCCTCAGTCGTTTTCATGATTAACGGTAAAATCATGATACTCAAGGTCACTGCCCCAGACAAAAGTGATAGACCAAAATGAGCGTATTTCACAAAGAAAAGGGCACCAAACAAACCATAAATGATTGATGGAATTCCTGATAGGGTTTCTGTTGCAATACGAATGATATTGACAATTGGATTATCTCTCTTCGCATATTCTGTCAAATAGATTGATCCACCAATACCAATCGGAACCGCAATCAGCAAGGTTAAAATCGTGATAAAGACGGTGTTAATCAAGGCTGGTAACAAAGAAACATTATCAGTTGTGTAAGTCAAAGAGAACAAGCCTTTGTTTAAATGAGGAACACCTTTCACCAAAATATAACTAATAATAAAAGCAATCATCAAGAAACTCACAAATGCCGCTAAATACACAAACCCAAACAAGATAAGTGATACAGGGTCGTGTTTGCGCGATGCAAAACGCTGCTTTAGAGTTCGTTGATTTACATTTTCCATATCTATGATTAGTCCTCCTTATGCAATAGCGAGAAGGTGATATTGATAATCAGCACAAAGATAAACAAGATAACGGCTGTACCAATCAAAGCTTCTCTGTGGAGACCTGTTGAATATCCCATTTCCATGACAATATTTGTCGTTAAGGTACGGACTCCAGATGTTAATGAACTTGGAATAATGGCCTGGTTTCCAGCAACCATAATAACTGCCATGGTTTCACCAATTGCACGGCCCAGTCCAAGAATAACTGAGGCGATAATGCCTCGTTTAGCCGCTGGCAATACGACGAAAAACACACTTCTTTCGTGAGAAGCCCCTAAGGCCAACCCGCCCTCATAGTAGTAATCAGGTACGGCACGAATAGCTGTTTCTGACACGCTAACAATAGTTGGAAGGATCATAATCCCAAGCAACATTGAAGCTGTCAAAACACCCATTCCGTAGCCACCGATGTTATTTCTGACAAATGGTACCAAGACCACCAAACCGAAGAAACCGTAAACAACCGACGGAATTCCTGCCATCAAGTTGATAGCTGCTTTCAATGGTTTGTAGAAGCGCTCTGGACAAAAATGTGCCATAAAGACCGCTGTCAAAATACCAATTGGTACACCGAGAATTAAGGCACCCAATGTAACATATAGTGAACCAACAATCATTGGGAAAATACCAAATTCATTGCTAGATGGACGCCAGATTTTGCCAAACAAAAACTCTTTTAGGCCAATTTCTTTAATCGCAGGTAGGCCATTAGAGAATAAAAATACGCAAATAAGTAAAACCGATATAGCGGAAATACAAGCGGTAAGGAAAAATACCACTTGCATTGTTTTTTCTTTAGTATGATTCATGAATTCCTCTTACTCAGATAGGTCTTCCCAAGATGTAGTATCACCTGCGAAGATATCTTTAACTTGTTCACTTGTAAGATCATCTACTTCGTTCTTGTCATTAACGATTACCGCAATACCATCCATTGCAATAACTGTTGCTGTAACGCCTTCTTTTTCTTCAGTATCTTTAAGTTCACGTGAAGCCATACCGATATCCGCTGTACCATCAACAGTGTTTGCTACACCAGTTGAAGAGTCGCTTTGTTGGATTTCGATTGTCACATCAGGATTTACCTTAGCATAGGCTTCTTTTAATTTTTCCATAACAGGTGTTACTGAACTAGAACCAGAAATAACAACTTTTCCTGAATTTACGCTTGATTTGTAAGAACCATTGTCATCAAGTGGAATATAACCGCTCTTTTCAACAATTGCTTGGCCTTCGCTGCTTAAGATAAAGTTAATAAAATCTTTAGCTGCTTCGTTTGTATCATCTTTTGTCACGATGTTAAATGGACGTGACACTTTGTAAGAACCATCTTTGATGTTTTCTACTGTTGCTTCTGCGCCATCGATGTCAACCACTTTAACGCTGTCGTTCAATGACCCTAGAGAAGCGTAACCAATTGCTGAACCGTCTTCTGCGACAGTTGTCAACATCACTGAAGTAGAGTTAGTTACAATAGCGTTTTGAGTTGTCAAATCAACTTTTTCACCATCGCTATTTTTTTCTTCAAGTCCAAACAATTCAATGAAAGCACCGCGTGTTCCAGAACCATCTTCACGTGTTACAACGTTGATTTGTCCAAGACCTGCTTCACTATCTCCATTAGCAGTGCTTCCGCAAGCTGATAGTCCGACTAGAGCAGCTGCTCCAAGTACGCTAAGTGATGATAACAATTTCCATTTTTTCATGGGGTGATTTCTCCTTCGATATCTTTATGGTACTCATTATAGGCAGGTTATATCAAATTCATTACCGTTTTTTTGTAAAGTTTTTGTAAAATCCCCAAAATTCCTTTTGTAAAAACCATGTAAAGTTAAAAGCTATGTAAAATTTACTTTTTTGTTTTTTGTGCCTATAATAGTAGAAAAAGAATACCTTCTGTCTAAGATTGGTCTTAGGGCTAAAAAATGATATAATAATAACGTTTTAAGAAACGCTTTTTTAACTCAGAAAGGAACTTACAAATCTCATGATGAATATGCAAAATATGATGCGTCAAGCTCAAAAACTCCAAAAACAAATGGAGAAAAAACAAGCTGAATTGGCTGAAACAACCTTTACAGGCACATCTGCCCAAGACCTTGTCAGCGTTGTTTTTACAGGGGATAAAAAATTAGTGAACATCACTTTTAAAGAAGCTATTGTTGACCCTGAAGACGTGGAAACTCTTCAAGATATGACCACACAAGCCATCAACGATGCCCTTTCTCAAATCGATGATGCCACTCAAAAAACACTTGGCGCCTTTGCTGGTAAATTGCCATTTTAAGAAGACAAAAAGCCCGAACCAAATGGTTCGGGCTTTTTTACTTTTCTTTGGCAACTTCTAAGCAATAAGATTTTTCATGACAATGCGGGCACCTTAATTTCCGTGTTTTAGGCGTATGAGGCGCCAGTATAATGGCCTTATAAGACGGCTGGAAAACACTGTGGCAATTAGGGCACACAAAGGCAACCTGAGTAGCGTATTTTTTCTTAACCAACCAAAAAGTCAAAGGAATGATAACGATTTCTCCTATAAGAAAAATCAGTATTTGACGGCTCAAAATCGCCCAAATCAGCGTTCCCCATTGCACTAAAATCAAGGGCAAAGCATAGAAAAACAGACGTCTGTGTAATTGTTTTAAAGTGTGTTGATTGCGCATAACTAGCGAAATGTCTGACAAAAACGCCAATGACTGACCTGATTGATTTTTCACCTTGTCAAGTAGATTGACAGCTGTGTCAAGTTTTGCTTTTCTTTCACTAAGGTCTTGCTTCATCTCCTTGATGTGCTCAACCAAAAGCAATTCCAAAACTTGCTTAGCATTTTCTTCCGCTAAAATGCGTTTGATTTGGTCAATGGAAAAATCCAACTCACGCAGAAAACAAATCATTCGCAGCTGCTCCAAATCACTTGCCACATAAAGCCGCCGTCCACCTTCTGTCACATCAGACGGAGTTAAAATACCACGTTTGTCATAATATTGCACCGTGCGGACTGAAACACCAGCTAACTTAGCCAAATCACCGGTCGTGTAAAATGAAGACATTTCTTCCCCCTTTCTGCTCTTATTATAGAACATGCCCTAAGGTAACGAGCAAGGGGTTCCCTTAGTGGATTTTTTCTTTTTTGTAAAAAGTGGTGCTTTAATCAAAAAAACCACCTAAGGCTGCAAAAGGATTGTCGCCGTGTTCCTCTTCTTGCTGAGTTAAATACGTCTTATTCTCATCAAATTCCATAAACATTTCATAGACTTGAGCTGTCATGCGAGCATCTTCTAACGAATTATGACCGTGACCCGAAATCCCTAAAAATTCTGCTACACTGGTCAATTTTAAATTTGTCACACCGTTTAAATCTGTACTGCGACGAGCAAAAGCTTCATCATAGACATCCACCTTGTAAAATCCTGTCAAGTCCAAGTCATTTTCAACCAACAAAGGCAAGTCTGATTTGATGGCATTGTAGCCAATTAATGGCGTATCTCCGACAAAGGTTTTAAAGTCATCAAGAACCGTTGCAAGCTTAGGCGCACTCGCCACCTTCTCAGCAGTGATACCTGTTAAACCATTGATAAAGGATTGAAGGTGTAAATCAGTGTAAACATAGGTGTCAAAACTGTCAACTTCCTGTCCATTTGCCATCTTAACCGCCGATACCTGAATAATGTGCGTTTCCTCGCCCACCGTATTAAATTCCAAATCAAAAGCAATGTAATGTTGTAATGTTTCCATGTTTTTCTCCAGCATAATCACTCAAATTACGGCAAACAAAAAACCCCAATGGAGGTTTTTTCTTACAAATTGAAAGAACTCTAGCAATAGATGTGCTTATCTACCACCAAACAAACGAGCAAAGAAACCTTTAGGTGCTGTTCCTTCTTGAGCCTCTGCCTCTTCCTGAGCTCTTTCTTGCTCTTTTTCTTCTTCTGTGCGTGTTTGGATTTCTTCCACTTCAGCTTTGGCTTCGTTCAATTCTAACTGAAGACGTTTGCTATCTTCCATAGCCGCCAACGTTAATTGTTGTTGTTGGTCAAGCTGCTTGTCTTTTTCGCTAATCTGAACGTCTTTCACACGAAGTTGCTCATCTTTGGTGCTGATTTGCTTATCCTTAGCTTTAAGTTGTTCGTAAAGGCGAGTGATTTCAGTATTTTTTTCATCCACCAAAATTTCTAACAACTCTCGTTGTTGCGTTTCTTCGCTGATTGGTTCGTCTTCAAAAATGGTTTTTTTGTAAATTTCTTCTAACTTAATCAAGCCGCTGCGGTTGACAACCGTTACCCCTTTTTCGTTTTTAGAAACATCTTCTTCAGGTAAACTTTTCACGCGGTTGTTAACTGCTTGACGGCTAACTCCTAAGATTTCAGCTATTTCGCTGACGGTTTTTTCAATTGCCATAGTATCCTCTTTTACATTGAAATTCTCATGAAAAGCATATCATAAGACCGACCAATTGTCAATTTTATCCCGTCAATCTTTGTCACGTTAGCTTGACATATATGTCAACTTTGTCAAAATAGAAAAATATGCTAGCTGTCCTTTTTAAAACCTTTTATGCTAAAATAAAGGTATGAAAACATATGATACAATTATTATTGGCGGTGGCCCCGCTGGTATGATGGCTGCTATTTCCAGCAGTTATTATGGCAATAAAACCTTACTCATCGAAAAAAATAGACGGTTGGGTAAAAAACTGGCTGGTACAGGGGGCGGTCGCTGCAACGTAACCAATAACGGCACGCTTGATGACCTGATGGCAGGTATTCCTGGAAATGGACGCTTCCTTTACAGTGTCTTTTCTCAGTTTGACAACCATGATATCATCCAATTTTTTGAGGACAGAGGGGTCGCTTTAAAAGTGGAAGACCACGGACGCGTTTTCCCAAAAACAGACAAATCTAAAATCATTATTGATGCCCTCGCACATAGTATTCAAGAATTAGGTGGTGAAGTCCTAACCAACACCGAAGTGGTTTCAGTCAAAAAAATAGATAACCTTTTCCACATCAAATCTGCCACAGAGGAGTTTGTCTGTGAAAAACTGATTGTGACGACTGGCGGAAAAGCTTACCCATCCACAGGTTCAACAGGATTTGGCTATGACATCGCTCGCCATTTCAAAATCAAGGTTACCGAACTAGAAGCGGCGGAAAGTCCCTTGCTGACAGACTTTCCCCACAAGGCTTTGCAGGGAATTTCGCTGGATGATGTGTCTTTAACTTATCAAAAACACCATATCACGCATGATTTGCTCTTTACGCATTTTGGTTTGTCTGGGCCTGCGGCTCTGCGGATGTCTAGTTTTCTCAAAGGCGGTGAAACCATCACATTGGATGTGCTACCCAAGTTATCCACAGAGGACTTGGACGCTTTTCTCTCGGAAAACCGTGAAAAATCACTCAAAAATACCCTAAAAATGCTCTTACCAGAACGTCTAGCAAGCTTTTTAGCGCAGACATTTCCCGAAAAAGTCAAACAACTGACACCGCAGCAAGCAAGTGCTCTTGTGAAAAACCTCAAGGCCATGCCAATCAAAGTGACCGGCAAAATGTCACTGGCCAAATCCTTTGTCACTAAAGGTGGCATTGATTTGAAGGAAATCAATCCTAAAACCCTTGAGAGCAAACACGTTCCAGGGTTACACTTTGCTGGCGAGGTACTAGACATCAACGCTCACACAGGCGGTTTTAATATCACGGCAGCCTTGTGTACGGGTTGGGTAGCTGGTAGTTTGCATTATTAACAACTCTTTCCACATAGCAAAACACTCTTGAAGGTATTCAAGAGGGTTTTTTATTTATAAACCATCAAAAGCTAGGCTTGGTTTGGCATTTAAATCCAAACCAGCAAAATGGCCTTTATCATACTCAATCGCTGCTGCCAAGGCAATCATGCCTGCATTGTCACCGCACAAACGCAAAGGCGGAATAATAACATCAACCTCTGTCAATTCGCTTGCCAATCGTTCACGTAAGCCTTGATTGGCGGCCACACCACCAGCCACTACTAAGGTATTCACAGGGTATTTTTCTAAGGCTTTTTTGGTTTTAGCCATCAAAACATCAAGAACAGCGGCTTGGAAGGAAGCAGCCAAATCCTCTTTGACCAAGTCTTCCCCTTTTTGTTGGGCATTGTGGTGTAGATTGATAACTGCTGATTTTAATCCTGAAAATGAAAATTCCAAGTTATCCTCTGTCATCATAGCACGAGGCAGATCATAAACATCCTTGCCTTGGTGTGCCAACTGGTCAATTTCACGTCCCGCTGGGTAAGTCAAGCCCATCACACGCCCTACTTTGTCATAGGCCTCTCCAACAGCATCGTCACGCGTTTCACCGACAATCTTATAATCACCAGGTTCCTTGACGTAAACAAGTTCTGTGTGACCTCCTGAAACAAGCAAAGCCAACAAAGGATAAGTCAATTCTTTGACTTCACGCGCAGCCATCAAATGCCCTGCCATATGATTGACAGGAATAAGTGGGAGCTGGTGTGCCCAAGCAAAGGCTTTAGCGGCAACCATTCCCACCAAAAGCGCCCCAACTAAGCCAGGACCATAAGTAACCGCAACAGCATCAAGGTCGCTCGCCTCAATTCCTGCTGCCTCCAGTGCATCCTGAAAACAAGTGGTCACCACTTCGACATGATGACGACTAGCCACTTCAGGCACCACGCCACCAAAACGCTTGTGGCTTTCCACCTGACTGGCAATAATATTACTTAAAAGCTCGCTCTCATTTTTTAAAACCGCAACGCTGGTTTCATCACAAGAGCTTTCCACAGCTAAAATATATCTGTCTTTCATTCGTTCGTTTACCTCTCACTGCCCTCACGTTTCATGATAATAGCGTCTTCAACTGGCTCATGGTAATAACGCTGACGCTTACCAATCACCTCAAAGCCAAATTTTTGATACAAAGCCTGCGCCGACGTATTTGACGCCCTGACTTCTAGGAAAATGGGAAAATCCACATGGTCCAAGTGCGCCAATAATTGACTTCCCCAGCCTTCTCCTTGATGGGCCTTCTTCACAGCGATATTTGTGATTTCCAACTCACCAACCAATTGTTGAATCGCCAAAAAACCGATAGCCGTTTTGTCTACTTCCACAAAAAAATAATCCACATTATCCTGCTGCATATCCGACAAGATTTGCTCCTTGGTCCAAGGGGATTTGTCATAGACATCCGACAAAATATCATAAACGGCAGCTACTTTTTCTGTTAATTCTCTCATTTTTAGATACGTTTTATATAATCCGCGTGTGGGTTTTCTTCATGGTTTTTCAGCCAATTTTCCTCCGCTTCAACGCGTTTAAGGTAGTTCGGTACAAAACTATCCACATCCACTGGCGCTAAGGTTTGTCCATATTTTCCAATGGCATAAGCTGATGGCAATACTGGCAACACTTGAGCTTTGGGTAACGCCTCTTCAATTTGCGTCTGGAAAGGAGCCACTTCACCGACAAACAAGACGTCTTTTTCATCTTGAACGGCTGCTAAAAGCTCTGGAAAGGCCATGTGAGCCTCTTCTTTCACCAATTGACCATCGCGATAAAATCCAGCATAAACGTTGTTTCGACGGGCATCCATCACAGGGACAATCATGCCTGAAAACTCTGTTGCCGCTGCCAAGGCATAAAGACTTGACACACCGACCAATTCAATGCCCAGCGCGTAAGCTAAGGTCTTGGCTGTTGCAACCGCCACACGTAGCCCCGTATAAGAACCTGGTCCCTGTGCGACCACAATCCTATCCAAATCAGCAGGTTTTAAATCCACTGAATTCATCAAAAAATCAATCGCAGGCATGAGATTGATACTGTGATTTTTCTTAACATTTACGGTAACATCCGCTAATAACTGCTCACCATCCAAGATGGCAACAGATAAAGCCTTACTTGATGTATCAAAGGCTAAAACTTTCATCATTTCAATTCCCTCACTTGATTCTAACTCTTATTTTATGATATAATTTTAATAATTGCAACGAATCAAGGCTAATTCATTACTCGTAAAATATCACATAGACGAAAATCAAGTAGCTACGGTACTATTTGATAGCTTTTGGTGTCGTTTAATTAGTTAGCCATAGGTAGTATAACGAGTCAAAGAAAGGATTATTATGATTTACAAAGTTTTTTATCAAGAAAATAAAGACCGCAGCCCACACCGTGAGAAAACAAAAGTCATTTACCTTGAAGTTGAAGCTTCAAACGAATTAGAAGGACGCATCAAAACGCGTAAACTCGTTGAAGAAAAAACACCTTACAATGTCGAATTTATCGAACTTTTATCAGAAAAACACCTGGCTTACGAAAAAGAAACAGGTGCCTTTGAACTAACGGAGTTATAACATGTCACAAATCCATTTAAAACCCGAGGAAGTTGGGGTTTATGCTATTGGTGGCCTTGGAGAAATTGGGAAAAATACCTACGGTATTGAGTATCAAGATGAAATCATCATCGTTGACGCTGGTATCAAATTCCCTGAAGATGACCTCCTTGGTATTGATTATGTTATCCCTGATTATTCCTACATTGTTGAAAATGTGAAACGTATCAAAGCCCTTGTCATCACGCACGGGCACGAGGACCACATCGGTGGTATTCCTTTCTTGCTAAAACAAGCTAATATCCCTATTTATGCAGGACCTTTGGCTTTGGCATTGATTAAAGGAAAACTCGAAGAACATGGTTTATTACGCGACGCAAAACTATACGAAATCAATGCGGACACAGAGCTTACTTTCAAAAACTTGAGCGTCACGTTTTTCCGCACTACTCACTCAATTCCAGAACCTTTAGGAATTGTCGTTCACACCCCTCAAGGTAATATCGTATGTACGGGTGACTTCAAATTTGACTTCACCCCTGTCGGCGAACCTGCTGATTTACACCGTATGGCAGCTTTGGGAGAAGAAGGCGTCTTGTGTTTGCTTTCTGACTCAACAAACGCTGAAATCCCAACCTTCACTAACTCTGAAAAAGTGGTTGGCCAATCCATCATGAAAATCATCGAAGGCATTCATGGGCGTATTATCTTTGCGTCATTTGCCTCAAATATTTTCCGTTTGCAACAAGCAGCTGAAGCGGCTGTCAAAACAGGTCGTAAAATCGTTGTTTTCGGACGTTCAATGGAAAAAGCTATCATTAACGGGATTGACCTTGGGTATATCAAGGTTCCAAAAGGGACATTTATCGACCCTAGCGAGCTCAACAAATACCACGCTAGCGAAATTTTAATCATGTGTACAGGTAGCCAAGGGGAATCAATGGCAGCGCTTGCTCGCATTGCCAACGGTACTCACCGTCAAGTTACCCTACAACCTGGAGATACGGTTATCTTTTCTTCTAGCCCAATCCCTGGTAACACAACCAGCGTCAATAAACTGATTAACACTATCCAAGAAGCTGGTGTCGAAGTTATCCACGGTAAAGTCAATAATATCCACACATCAGGTCACGGTGGACAACAAGAACAAAAATTGATGCTTCGCCTCATGAAACCTAAGTATTTCATGCCTGTTCACGGGGAATACCGTATGCAAAAAATCCACGCTGGTTTGGCTATGGATGTCGGCATTCCTAAGGAAAACATTTTTGTTATGGAAAATGGGGATGTCTTGGCTTTGACAGCCCATTCAGCTCGTCGTGCAGGTCATTTCAACGCACAAGACATTTACGTTGACGGTAATGGTATCGGCGATATTGGTGCAGCTGTTTTGCGTGACCGTCATGATTTATCTGAATATGGTGTCGTGCTTGCGGTGGCAACAGTTGATTTTGACAGTCAAATGATTTTAGCTGGACCTGATATCTTGAGCCGTGGTTTCATTTACATGCGTGAATCAGGCGAATTGATTCGTGAAAGCCAACGTGTCTTGTTCAATGCCATCCGCATTGCCCTTAAAAACAAGGACGCTAGCATTCAATCGGTCAACGGTGCTATTGTTAATGCCCTTCGTCCATTCTTATACGAAAAAACAGAACGTGAGCCAATCATCATTCCGATGATTCTCACGCCAGATAACCCACAAGACAGTGGTAAATAAACCAAAAGAGAAGATGCACGATCTTCTCTTTTTTTATATCGACAAGTAAAAAAACACTAGAACGCTCAAACGCTCTAGTGTTTTAGTGTTATTGTGCAACCATGATACGAAGACCTTGGTCGATTTTTTCAGCAGCTTTGCGTCCTTCACGGATACCCCAAATCACAAGACTTGGTCCGCGACGAGCATCACCTGCAACAAAGACACGGTCATTATTGGTTGAATAATCATCATAAACGCTTTGAACACCAAATTGTTCAAAGAGTGATTTTTCAGCACCTGTGAAGCCCATAGCCAATAAGACAAGGTCAGCTTGGATGATTTCTTCCGTTCCTTCAATTGGTTTAAAGCCTGGACCCACTTTTACCGTTTTAGCGGCAATGACTTGGCCACGGTCAGCTCCGATAAATTCAGTGGTTGAGGTTGCGTAAGTTGTTAATGTTGTGTCTTGTACATAATCAGCCTCTTCTTGCCCATAACCCGTGCGTTTAATCATTGGGTATTCTGGCCAAGGGTTGCTTGGCAAGCATTTTTCTGGTGGTTCTGGCGTGATTTCAAGCTGTTTAACACTTGCAGCCCCCAAACGAACGGCCGTTCCGATACAGTCATTTCCTGTATCACCACCACCAATAACAAGTACGTGCTTACCTTCAAGGGTTGGACCTAATTTTTTCGTTTCAGATGCCAAAACATTTTTCGTGGTTTCGGTTAAGAAATCGACGGCAAAACGCACGCCTGACAAATGACGTCCTGGAACATCCAAGTCACGTGGAACACTGGCCCCAGTAGCTAAGACGACACGGTCATATTGTTGCAAGAGTCCGTCCGCTGTGATGTCACGTCCAACTTCGGTATTGGCAATAAAGGTGATACCAAGATTTTCCATGACATCAATGCGGCGTTGAACAATTGCTTTATCCAATTTCATGTTTGGAATACCATACATCAACAGCCCACCAAAACGGTCACTACGTTCATAAACTGTCACGTTGTGCCCTATTTGATTGAGACGCCAAGCTGCAGCAAGCCCTGCAGGTCCTGAACCAATCACCGCCACTTTAAAGCCTGTGCGGTAAAGTGGACGACCTGAGTCCTCCACCCAGCCATTTTCAAAAGCAGTATCAATAATGAAACGCTCATTGTCATGAATGGTAACGCCTGCGCCGTTAAGGCCTTCGGTACACCCTTTTTCACAAGGTGCCGGACAAACACGCCCTGTCATCTCAGGGAATGGATTGGTTCGAGATAGGCGCTCAAATGCACGCTTGTAATCACCCTTGTAAACCAAATCATTCCACTCTGGAATCAAGTTGTCGTTAGGACAGCCTGAAACGGCACGCCCACCACCGTAAAAAGTACCTGAGTGGCAAAATGGTACGCCACAAGCCATACAACGAGCCGCTTGTTTGCGACGCTCTTCTTCTGAGAGTGGGATTTGCAGTTCCTCAAAGTCCAAGATGCGTTCAGCAACAGGACGATAAGGATTGTCTTTTCGCTCATATTTCAAAAATCCAAATGGGTCCGCCATTTTAATTACCTCCTGTTACTTGTGCAAGTAGTTCTTCTTTTTCGGCAGCTGTTTCAGCTCCGCCTGTCGAAATTTCAAAGGTACGTAATTCTAGTTCGTCACCTTCTAAGCCAGTTTTAGCCAGAGCATGCTCAATATCGTGGATTTCGTGGAATTCTGTTGGATATACTTTGACAAATTTATCCACTTCTTGTGCCCAATTATCAAGCAAACGTTTGGCTTTAGCACTGCCTGTGTAGTCGTAATGTTTTTGAATCATATCAACCAAAACATCGTCCCCACGTGTTTCTCCAACTTTGTAGAGGTCAACCATTTCGCGATTGACTTTTTCAGCAAAGTCACCGTCAGCATCGTAAACATAAGCCACACCGCCACTCATACCAGCAGCAAAGTTGCGTCCTGTTGTGCCAAGGATAACCGCTACACCACCTGTCATGTATTCACAACCATGGGCGCCAACACCTTCAACCACTACTTTTGCACCTGAATTACGGACACAGAAACGCTCACCCGCACGACCTGCAAAATAAGCTTCACCCTTGACCGCACCAAAAAGGGCAACATTTCCAACAATCGGTGAATGTTCCACATCGTAAGCCGCATCATACGATGGTTTAACAATCAAGCGACCACCTGACATGGATTTGGCAATGTAATCATTGGCTTCACCAACCAAGGTCAACTCCATGCCTTGTGTGATAAAGCTTGCAAAGGATTGCCCTGCGATACCTGTGTATTCGTACTTAATCAAACCTGGTTCAAGTGTGTCGTTACCGTAACGTTCTGCTAGCCAACCAGCCATTCTCGCACCAACCGCACGTTGCACGTTATTGATGGATTCTTTAACCGTCACGCCAACGCCACTATCAACCGCTGCTTTGGCAAAGCCGTCCAACTCTTTCCATTGACGAGCATCTGCAAATGGGTCTTCTGTCTTACGGTTAATCGGATAAGCTGTTCCCAAGATACGTGAGAAATCAAGTGATTTGGCTTTCCCTTTTGGAATGAATTTGGATTTCAAGATTTCAGAATGCCCAACCATTTCATCAACTGAGCGGAAGCCAAGTTCAGCCATGTACTCACGCAATTCTTCTGCCATGAACATCATCATGTTAATCAAGTGTTCTGGTTTTCCAGCAAAATGCTGACGCAACTCTGGATTTTGTGTTGCAACACCAACAGGGCAGGTATTGAGCGAGCAAACACGCATCATCACACAACCGATAGAAATCAAAGCCAAGCTAGCAAATGAATATTCTTCAGCCCCAAGAAGTGTCGCTACGGCAAGGTCACGACCTGTCATCAATTTACCGTCAGTTTCCAAAGTCATGCGTTGACGTAAACGGTTAAGAGATAGCGTTTGATGCGCTTCTGCCAAGCCCATTTCCCACGGCAAACCAGCGTCACGGACCGAATTACGAGGAGAGGCACCTGTTCCACCGTCATAGCCTGAAATAACGACCTTGTCCGCACCAGCCTTAACACAACCTGTGGCAATAGTTCCAACACCTGTGCTTGACACCAACTTGACATTGATTTTTGCATAAGGATTAATTGCTTTGAGGTCATAAATCAGCTGCGCCAAATCTTCAATTGAGTAAATGTCGTGATGCGGTGGTGGTGAAATCAAACGCACACCAGGCGTTGCCCCACGAATTTCAGCAACCCAAGGGAAGACTTTTTGACCAGGCAATTGCCCACCTTCACCAGGTTTTGCCCCTTGTGCGAGTTTAATCTGAAGTTCTTCTGCAGACATGAGGTATTCCGCATTCACCCCAAAACGTCCAGAAGCCACCTGTTTAATCTTAGAATTCAAATTGCGTCCGTCTGGTTGGACTTTGAAACGGTTACGATTTTCGCCACCCTCACCAGAGTTTGATTTGGCTCCAATGGCATTCATAGCTTCTGAAATGGTTTCATGAGCTTCTTTAGACAATGAACCAAAACTCATGGCACCAACCTTGAAACGTTTGACAATAGTTTCAGCAGGCTCGACTTCAGACAAATCTACTTTTGGACGGTCAGAATGGAATTCCCAAATCGAACGCAGTGTTGTCGGTGTTTCCAAAGCTTCTTTGTCTAGTTCAGCCGTGTATTCTTTGAATAGTTTGTAATCGCCCGTACGAACAGCCTGTTGGAAATTGTAAATGGTGTGTGGATTAAACAAATGGTATTCACCGTCAGCCTTGAATTGGTAAATACCGCCACTTTGCAAGTAATCCCCACGACGTGGACCAAAAGCATCTTCGATACGTTGCAGGTATTCTTTTTCAATTTGGTCTAGTGACAAGCCACCAATACGCGTTACAGTTCCTGTAAAGTATTTGTTGACAACAGCATCAGACAAACCAACTGCTTCAAATAGCTGGGCACCCTTGTAACCAAGGATAGTAGAAATTCCCATACGGCTCATGATCTTGACAATACCTTTTTCTGAAGCTTTGCGGTATTTTTCAAATGCCTGCTCATCTTTACCGTATTCTTTTAAGGTCGCATAAGCTCCGTAAGGGTGAATGGCTGCCGCACCGTAACCTACCAAGGTCGCAAAATGATGCACTTCAACTGCTTCAGCCGTATCCACCACAATCGAGAATTGGCTAGCTTTACCCTTGACAACCAGGTAATTGTTCAAACCAGAAACGGCCAACAACATTGGAATCGTTGTTTGATTTTCTTGAATGTGACGGTCTGACAAAATAATAATCTTGCTGCCGTTATCCACAGCTTTTTCCGCCGCCTTAAACAAGTTTTCCAAAGCACGTTGCAAACGGTTGTGAGAAGGTTCAACCACATCATAAACCGTTGACAAGGTTGTTGCACGGTAGCGCTCATCTTGCAACTGAGCGATTTTCGCAAATTCTTGGCTTGACAACATTGGACTGTCAATCTTGACTTTCACACAGTTGTCCGCACCATCTGCCTTGAAATTACCATCGCCACCCAAGTAAACACTCGTTGACACCACGATTTGTTCACGTATGGCATCAATTGGCGGATTGGTAACTTGCGCAAATTGTTGTTTGAAGAAGGTGAAAAGGGATTGATTTTTATGAGAAAGCACTGCTAATGGGCTATCAAATCCCATCGAAATAACAGGTTCTTCCCCTTTTTCAGACATCGGTAAAATCACCGTGCGAATGACTTCTTCTGTGTAGCCATAAGCCTTCCACATGGTATCAATGTCTGTGGTTTCTTCTTGTAATTCGGCTGCCTCAAAGTCTTTTAAATGAGCGATATTTTCTTCCACCCATTCCTTGTAAGGATGCTGAGCAGCGTAATAAGCCTTGACTTCTTCATTGCGCATCAATCTGCCTGAAGTGGTGTCAATCAACATCATGTTACCAGGACCAAGCACACCTTTTTCAACCACACGACTTGGTTCAAGGTCCACTACACCTGATTCACTTGAGCAAATCAAGAAATTATCCTTCGTCAATGAATAACGGCTAGGACGCAAACCATTACGGTCCAAACGTGCACCAACCATATCACCGTCAGAAAAGACAAGGGCCGCTGGACCATCCCAAGGCGCTACAAAGCTTGACGCATATTCGTAGAAAGCCTTCAAATCATCTGAAAGCCCAGATTCTTCACCCCAAGCTTCAGGAACCATCATCAACAAGCTCTGCGGGATATCACGACCATTACGGTAAAGATATTCCAAACAGTTTTCCAACTTAGCCGAATCTGAA
This sequence comes from Streptococcus alactolyticus, assembly GCF_042649785.1. Lineage (NCBI taxonomy): Bacteria > Bacillati > Bacillota > Bacilli > Lactobacillales > Streptococcaceae > Streptococcus > Streptococcus alactolyticus. The sequence continues at coordinate 20,006 of NZ_JBHRZX010000039.1, forward strand.
TTTTCCTCGTTGTAAACCTCAATCTGATGACTGTGCATCCAGTTTTCCGCACCACGAAGGGTATTGATTTCACCATTGTGGGCTAAAAAGCGAAATGGCTGCGCACGGTCCCAAGATGGGAAAGTATTGGTCGAAAAGCGTGAGTGAGTCAACGCAATGTGAGATTTGAAGTGCTCATCTTGCAAATCAGGGTAAAATAGCCCGACCTGAAAAGCGTGTAACATTCCTTTATACACAATAGTTTTACTCGATAACGAACAAATGAAAAATTCATCTGCTGAGAACGTCTTCTCCATTTGACGACGCAATTGGAACAATTGGTCCTCAAAATCACGCCCTGCTTTCGTGTCGTCTGGTTTCTTAATAAACACTTGGACAAAGCTTGGCATGATTTCCTGAGCTGCTGGACCGCAATTATCATAACGAAACGGCACATCACGCGTCATCAACACATGAAAACCAGCCAATTTTATCTCAGCCTTAACAGCCTCTAAAAGACTAGCCTTGGCTTCTGCGTTTTGTGGTAAAAGAGCTGAGCGACAGCATAGTCACCCTTTTTAGGCAAGCTATAACCCGCTTCTTTTGCCTTTAGTTTGAAAAATTCATCAGGCAAGGCGAGCAACATCCCAGCCCCATCTCCAGTGTCAGGTTCGGCACCTGTCCCACCACGGTGATTCATTCGTGTCAACATCGTCAATGCATAGTCAATCAAAGTATGACTAGCCATGCCATCAATTTGGGCAACAAATCCCATTCCACAAGCATCAGACTCGAAAGAGGGGTCCCAAAGCGTTGTTTTTTGTGCCTCTATAGCACCTGTGTTCATAGCCTTCACTCCAATCATCGTATAAATAATCTAATTATTCAGAATATTGTAATATATTGTACCATATTTTGAGGCGTTAGAGTAGTCTTTCTAGACATTTTTTGATAGAATATACTCTTTTACTCAAAATATTATCGGTTATCTATTCTTATGAGGGGTAAAAGTGGTCGCACTTCTTCAAAATCAATTGAAAAGAAAAGACTGAAGAAAAGTCCCATAGAGGACTGTTTCTCCAATCTGTTCTCACTATGCCTTAATATAAATCTAAGTAGTTATCAATTTCCCATTGTGAAACGAATGCTGCGTAGCTTGACCATTCAATTTTCTTAGATTCCACAAAATTTGTATAAATGTGCTCACCAAGAGCTGCTTTAACAACTTCATCTTCTTGCAAGGCTTTAACCGCATTATGCAAAGTAGAAGGAAGGTCGCGAATGCCTGCTTCTTTACGTTCTTCTTCAGTCATCACATAAATATTTGATTCTACTGGAGCTGGAGCTTCAATTTTATTTTCAATACCATCAAGACCTGCTTCAAGAAGAACTGCAAGTGCTAAGTATGGGTTTGCTGTTGGGTCAACAGAACGAAGTTCCAAACGAGTTCCCATACCACGAGATGCAGGAACGCGAATAAGTGGTGAACGGTTACGACAAGCCCATGCAATGTAAACAGGTGCTTCATATCCAGGAACCAAGCGTTTGTATGAGTTTACAGTTGGATTCATAATAGCAGTATAGTTGTAAGCATGTTTCATCAAACCGCCAAGGAAGTAGTAAGCTGTTTCTGACAATTGCATTCCTTTTGGATCTTCTGTATCAAAGAAAGCATTGTTGCCATCGTAGTCAAACAATGACATGTTACAGTGCATACCAGAACCATTAATACCGAATTTTGGTTTTGCCATAAATGTTGCGTAAAGACCATGTTTACGAGCAATTGTTTTAACAACGAGTTTGAAAATTTGAATGTTGTCACATGCTTTCAAAACATCAGCATATTTGAAATCAATTTCGTGTTGTCCAACCGCAACTTCGTGGTGACTTGCTTCAACTTCAAATCCCATTTCAGTCAACACGTTAACGATTTCACGACGTGTGTTATCAGCAAGGTCTGTTGGTGCAAGGTCAAAATAACCACCGCGGTCGTTTACTTCAAGAGTTGGTTCACCTTTTTCATCCAATTTGAACAAGAAGAATTCTGGTTCTGGACCAAGGTTAAATGATTTGAAACCAACTTTTTCCATGTGACGTAGAGCACGTTTCAAGTTACCACGTGGGTCACCTGCAAAAGGCTCACCTTCTGCTGTGTAAATGTCACAAATCAAACCTGCAACAGCACCATTTTCACCACCCCAAGGGAAAACAGTCCATGTGTCAAGGTCAGGATGTAAAAACATATCAGATTCGTTGATACGTACAAATCCTTCGATTGAAGAGCCATCAAACATAGCTTTGTTGGCTAATACTTTGTCAAGCTGTTCATCAGTAGCTGGGATTTCCACGTTTTTCAATGTTCCAGCAATATCTGAAAACATCAAGCGTAGAAATGTTACATTTTTTTCTTTAACTTCGCGACGAATGTCTGATGCTGTAATAGTCATGAATTAAGGTCTCCTTTTTTTACAGAAAGCCGATACACTCGACTTAGATGCGCCAATTACTAATATACTGCGATGGGGTTGAAAAACGCCCTTGGTTTCGGAGTTCATCTTGTAAGATACGGCGAACATCAGCATCGGTCAAAGATTTCTGTTTTTGATTAGCTTTGTCTTGCCGCTCCGCATACTCACGTTTAATCGCTGCAATATTAAGCCCCTCATTGAGAAAATCTTTGATTTCAAGCAATCGATCCAGGTCATTCAACGAATACATGCGACGATTCCCCGATGTTCTCTCCGGCGTAATTAAGCCCTGATCTTCATAATAACGAATCTGACGTGCAGTTAAATCCGTCAACTTCATTACTGTTCCAATAGGAAATACCGCCATGGAACGTCTGAGTTCTTTTTCTCTCATGGTGACCTCCTTCCGCTATCCATTATAATCTGAAAATTCTAAACTGTCAACCCTTTATGTTAGAAAACATGACATATAATTTTATTTATGTTCTCGCCTACGAATTAATTTCCGAACTTCATTGACATCCGCATTAACAATAATGGCTACAAAGACCCCGCAGAAGGTTTCAAAAATACGTGCAAAAACGTATAAAACCGTATCTCCTGGTGGGATAGAAAGCGTAATAATCAAAAGAGCAGACGTCCCTCCAATGATTCCTGCTTTATTGTTGATAGCCACATTTATCATAATGCCCAGCATCGAAAAAATAGGGATGAAAACTAAGGTAACCCAGAAATGGTAGTCAAAAAATTGATTGATAAAAAAGAAAATCAGTGATAAGAAACCACCTACACTATTTCCCACAACCCTTGAAAAGCCAAAATGCACGCTTTTATCAAAATTTTCGCGTAAACAGAAAACAGCCGTCAAAGTCCCGATTTGCAATCCTTCCCATCCAAACAGGTGAAAAATCAACAAGACTAAGAAAACGGCTAATCCGGTCTTAATGGTCCGCATGCCTAATCTAAATTTACTAGGGTCAAACTTATAATTTGCCAAAAGATTTTTTAAATAATTCATAACTCACAACCATTTATATTTCTTTTATTGTATCATATTTTGCGGCTTTTTTGGGGAAAGCGGGGTAAACTAAGCACACAAAACGTTCATTTTTCTCTCATCGATTAGGCCATTGCAGATTTTTACAACAAATAAAAACATACTAAGATTAGTAGTGAGAAAATCTCCGACGGGAGAAAGTACTCTCTACTTTTTCTTTTATGTTAAAGTAGTGGTGTCT
>NZ_JBHRZX010000040.1:0-6129 GCF_042649785.1 Streptococcus alactolyticus
GAAAGAGAGAACGAAGTTCGTCCTCTCTAGGTGTTAGCTTTTCATCTACCCACTACAGTTGACAAAGAGCCAAAAGAAAACACCCAAAAGTCTAAGCTTTCGAGTGTTTCTGGTCCATTGAGCAAATGCCTTATTTAGCTGGACGAGATTTGCGAGCAATATCTGCCAAAATGTTTTCCACAAAGGCATCAACACTTTCTGTGTGGGTTTGTTTGCTACCGTAACGACGAACATTGACAGTCTTGTCAGCCATTTCTTTATCCCCAACAATCAATTGGTAAGGAATTTTCTTGGTTTGGCTTTGACGGATTTTAAGTTGCATTTTTTCGTTACGTTCGTCCACGTCAGCACGAACCCCTTTATCACGCAAGATTTTAGCTACTTCCCAAGCGTAATCAATATGTGCTTCGTTAGATACTGGGATAACAGTCACTTGGTGTGGAGCAAGCCAAGTTGGGAAAGCCCCTTTGTAATTTTCAATCAAGATGGCTGTGAAGCGTTCCATAGTTGAGATAACCCCACGGTGAATCATGACTGGACGGTGTTCTTCACCATCAGCACCGATGTATTTAAGGTCAAAACGTTCTGGAAGAAGGAAATCCAATTGGATAGTTGAAAGGGTTTCTTCATTACCAAGGGCAGTTTTCACTTGGATATCAAGTTTTGGTCCATAAAAGGCAGCTTCACCTTCTGCTTCAAAGTAATCCAAGCCCATGTCGTCCATGGCAGCTTTCAACATGCTTTGAGCATTTTCCCACATTTCATCGTTGTCATAGTATTTGTGAGTGTCTTTAGGGTCACGGTATGACAAACGGAAACGGTAATCAGTCAAGTTGAAATCTTCATACACATCAATAATCAATTGGAGGGTACGTTTGAATTCGTCTTGGATTTGTTCAGGTGTCACAAAGGTATGGCCGTCATTCAATGACATTTCACGCACACGTTGCAAACCAGTAAGAGCACCAGATTTTTCGTAACGGTGCATCATACCAATTTCAGCGATACGAATTGGCAATTCACGGTAAGAATGCACGTGGTGTTTGTAAACTTCGATGTGGTGTGGGCAGTTCATTGGACGAAGCACAAATGATTCGCCATCACCCATATCCATTGTTGGGAACATGTCTTCACGGTAGTGGTCCCAGTGACCTGATGTTTTGTAAAGGTCAACAGAAGCAATTGGTGGTGTGTAAACATGTTGATAACCAGCTGCGATTTCTTTATCCACAATATAGCGTTCCAACGTACGACGAATAGTTGCTCCGTCTGGCAACCAGAATGGCAACCCTTGACCAACTTCTTGTGAAATCATGAACAAGTCAAGTTCTTTACCAAGTTTACGGTGGTCACGTTCTTTGGCTTCTTCACGTTGTTTGAGGTAAGCTTTCAAATCTTTTTTATCAAACCAAGCTGTACCATAAACACGTTGCATCATCGCATTGTCACTGTTACCACGCCAGTAAGCACCCGCTACGTTCAACAAGTGGAAAACTTGGATGCGACCAGTACTTGGGACGTGTGGGCCACGACAAAGGTCTGTGAATTCTCCTTGTGAATAAATAGTCAAACCACCTTCATCTTCTGAATGTTCTTCAATCAATTCAAGTTTGTAAGGGTCATTTTTGAAGATTTCACGCGCTTCGTCTTTAGTCACTTCTTGACGAATACATGGGTAGTTTTCTTTAACAATTTTTTTCATTTCTTCTTCGATACGAGGAAGGTCTTCATCAGTGATTTGACCAGCAGCATTATCAGTATCGTAGTAGAAACCATCTTGGATAGCAGGACCAACACCAAGATGAATATCAGGGAAAAGACGTCGTGCAGCTTGTGCAAAGAGGTGAGCTGCAGAGTGACGCAAGATTGGCAAGGCATCTTCGTGATCAGGTGTCACGATTTCAAGACTACCGTCTTCTGTAATGGCACGCGTTGTGTCAATCAATTTACCGTTTAATTTACCTGCCAAAGCTTTTTTGGCTAATGAATTGCTGATGCTTTGCGCGATTTCAAATGTTGTCACGCCAGATTCAAATTCACGCACAGCGCCGTCTGGAAAAGTAATGTTAACCATATCTATCTCCTTTTATATTGGTTACAAGTGTTAGAAGGTTATCAAGCATCTCAGGATAAAAGAAAAACGACATCCCAAAAGGACGTCGTAACGTGGTTCCACCTTCATTTATCCACGACAAAAAATGCCATGAACCTCAAATCAGCTATATCGTAGCTACCGTTTTATGTTTGCATAAAAACAAGGAAGTAGTATTGAAGCAGTCAACCCTGTGCCCTTCTCACCAGCCGGCACTCGCTCTAAAGGTTGGTTCTTGTTCAACTTGTCTTCGTTAGTTATTATAGCACGATTATTTTATTTTTCAAGGAATCTAATCTAAAAAATCACGAATAGATTGAATCATGCGTCCTGGGACTTTGAGAACCTTGACAGACGTTTTAGCTGTTGATTTCGCCACTCCTCTTGGCAAATCTCTAGCAGAACGGGCAATATGGACAGAACGTTTTTCCTTGCGACGAATGGTCATGGAAATTTTTTCTTTTTTCTTGTTACGTGCTGAAATCAAGACATCCAAGTAAAATTCATAGACCGATTTGCCAAAATGCTCAGCTGAAATATCATACAACTTTTCTTGATAGGTTTTAGGGTTCATCGGTGGCGTGTCTGCAATCGCATCTAAAATAGCGTCCGCCAAATCATCCTCACGGTAAAACAGGGTTCCAAACATCTTGTGGTCAATCACGTCATCCAAGTAAGGATTACCATGTGCAATCACTGGTGTTCCGCTCGCCAAACTTTCTGTATAAGTCAAACCTTGGGTTTCACTGGTTGAAGCTGAGATGAAAAAATCGCAGGTTTTGTAATACAAGACCGTTTCATCATGTGGCACCATACCTGTAAAAATAACCGCGTCCTCAATACCCAGCTCTTTTGCTTGCTGCTGCAAGTCTTTCAAGTAAGGCCCATCACCAGCAATAACCAATTTGACGTGCTTGTTTTCAGACAAGACCTCTGGCAAATGTTTTAGAACAGCTTGAATGTTTTTCTCGTAAGAAACCCTAGACAAGCTAAGCAACATAATGTCATCATCAGCCAACCCTAATTTGTCACGTAAAACCTTGGTGTCTTCAGCGGTGATGTCATCTCGTTCGTATTCAGCCACACGGATGCCTGTTGGAACGACACGTTTAGGGATTTTGATATGATAGTCATCCAAAAGATTTAAAACAATACGTGATGGGCAAATAACCCCATCCAAGTCATTCAAATAGCCACGCATGATGTATTTGACCATGCCTGGTTTGATGATTTTTCCATTTGCAATATAACCCACATAATCTTCGTATTGGGTGTGATAGGTATGGACAGCAGGAATACGTAAGGCCGCTGCGATCATTTTTCCTAACATCCCAACGCTAAATTCGGTCTGCGTGTGAATAATGTCCAATTTGTATTGTTTGGCGATTTTGTAGGTTGAAATCAAGCCACGGTAAGCCACGCGACGGTCGGTAAACGACACAAAAGGAACGCTTGGCAAACGAATAATTGTGGGATCTTCGTAACGTTTCACCGCTTTATCGGTTGTTGTAAAAATATAAACCTCGTGCCCTGCTTTTTCTAACTCTTCTTTTAGGGTACGAATACTCGTTGCAACTCCTGATACCTGCGGAAAATAAGTATCCGTAAAAAGACCTACTCTCATGTTATCACTCCATTACTTTTTCATAAACCTGCACTAATTCATGAGCCACCTTGTCAATGCTGCGACTCTCAGCCACATGATAACCTGCCTCACGTGTAGAGGTTTTATCAGCAAGCACCTGTCTAAGCGCCTTGACAAAACCAGGAACATCGCTGGCAAAGGTAGCTGATTTATCATCCAACCAACCCTTATAAACGGGAATATCACGCAAAACGACTCGTTGGTGACTAGCCAAAGCCTCTAAGACCACGATACCTTCTGTTTCTTCACGACTTGGGAAAAAGAAAGCATCCGAACCACTCATAGCTCCCTCAAAAACATCACCTTTAATGTAGCCTGCAAAAGTAACATTTTCAGGGTGGTCGTGTTCGACTAAACGTCTGACTTTATGCGGAATCACCCATTTGTTTGTATCTCCAAACCAAATAAATCGGACATCAGGCATCTGCTCAGCGACCTTGATAAAATCATCAATACCCTTGCGCATGAAATACAATCCCGCACAAATAACCACTTTGTCATCAGATTTTAGCTTAAAATAATCCCTAAAAGCCTGCTCTTTTTGTGGATTTGGCACATAACGTGACAAATCAATGCCATTTGACACTGCATAAATAGGTGTTTGAACCCCATAACCTGCAATCAAAGATTTAGAATACTCGGTTGGAGTGATGACCGCATCGGCTGTTTGGTAAAAATGACGCAAATAGCGTTTCACCAAAGGGGAAACCAAATTAGAACCAATGAAAGAGTTTCTAAAATCTTCCTCCGTCGAATGCCCATGCACAATCACCTTTTTCCCAGCCCTTTTAGCCTGATGGAGCAGGTAACCACTCCTTAGACCGTAAGTGTTAATATGAATCAAATCGTAATCATCTTCAGGATTGATGGTATAAGCTTGTCCTACCATGTTTAAAGCGCGTTCTTGGTGTTTTATCGCACGCCCAATACCTGATTTACTCAAATAATTTTCCGCTTCCAAATATAGTAAAACTTTCATACTATTTATTATAGCTTATTTTCTGTTTTTTTTCATTTAAAGACAAAAAAGTGCCTGATTAGACACTTTTTTGCGGATACTCGGCGACTGCATCGCGAGTTTTTTTAAGGAAAGATCTCTAAGATTAAATTTAACGTGTGGTTCCACGTACAGTCACGCCATGGTTTAGAATGATTTCTTTTTCTTCTAACTCTTCTTTGTTCATGATTTTAGTGAGCATACGCATACTAACAGCCCCTAAATCATAAACTGGCTGACTGATACTTGTTAGGTTTGGACGTGTGTAGGAAGTGATTGGTGAATCATTGCTTGTGATGATTTCAAAATCTTCTGGAACATTGACACCCGCTTCAAACAAGCCATTAAGCAAGCCTGCTGCTAATTCATCTTCTGCCACATAAGCTGCGGTAGCACCTGAATTGAGCACACGCTTGGCTAACTCAAACCCATCTTTATAGTTGTAATTGATTTCAAAGACAAGACCTTCTTTGAACGATAAGTTGTTCTTTTCAAGACCTTGCTTATAGCCAGCTAAGCGAACTTTACCATTGATTTCGTCAATGAGCGGACCTGAAACAAAAGCGATTTCTTGGTTATTCTCAGCTAAGCGATCCACAACATCAGCCACAGCAGCCTTGTAATCAATATTAACACTTGGCAATTGGTGGTCTAAATCAACAGTACCGGCAAGAACAACTGGTGTACGTGAGCGAGAGAACTCTGCACGAATTTTTTCAGTCAAATGGTGTCCCATAAAGATAATACCGTCCACTTGTTTGGCAAACAAGGTGTTGATAACGTTGATTTCTTTGTCATCGTCTTCATCACTAGATGCTAGGACAATATTATACTTATACATAGCAGCGATATCATCTATCCCTTTTGCTAGAATTGAGAAATAACTATTGGCAATATTTGGGATAACCACACCGACAGTTGTCGTTTTTTTACTTGCCAAACCACGAGCAACGGCATTTGGACGATAATCCAAACGTTCAATGACTTCAAGAACTTTTTTACGTGTGTTTTCTTTGACATTTTTGTTTCCGTTTACAACACGGCTGACAGTTGCCATAGAAACGCCAGCTTCTCGGGCAACGTCGTAAATTGTAATCGTATCATCAGTATTCATTGTTGGACTTCCTTTCTATTTGAAAATTTCGCTTTCATCATATTCTATCATTTTTTATAAACGCTTTCAAGTACTAAAGCACTCTTTTTAATTTTTAAAAGCTACTTTTTCGCTTAACCAAGCCGTTTTGCAGCTGGAAAGTTCTAAAATGAAGTTAGCCACCTAAGGGTATCAAAAAACATCTCAGAGAGATATAATTGTAATCACCACAACAATTAGAAAGACTCTGAGATGCAAAACTATTATACTCCAAAAAGTAAACATTTAACACTAACTGAACG
>NZ_JBHRZX010000041.1:0-60672 GCF_042649785.1 Streptococcus alactolyticus
AAGAAAGAGAGAACGAAGTTCGTCCTCTCTAGGTGTTAGCTTTTCATCTACCCACTACAGTTGACAAAGAGCCTTTTTTATTGGCTTATTCAAAACCTTCGCTTACGGCTGCTGAAAAATTCGTTTCAACAATGTCAGCACAGTGGTCACAGATTGTCACACCGTATGAGCGTTCCGCTGTTGTTGGGTCAACACGGCGACAGCGGTCACAAACAGCACCTTCTGCATGAGCAACTGTGAAGGCAACATCTTCAAAAGCAACGGCATCTGCTGGCGCAGCTTCATCTGTAATGGTCAATTGAGAAACAATCAACAATTGCGCAATGTCGCTATCAAGGGCTGTCAAAAGTGTTCTCACTTCTTCGCTCGCATAGATTGTCAAATGAGCTTCCAATGATTTACCGATAACTTTAGTATTACGCGCTTCTTCCAAGGCTTTTTGAGCTTGGTTGCGAAGGGTCATGAAGGCATCCCATTCTTCAAGGATATTGTCTTGACCTTCAAAGACTTCTGCTTCTGGTAATTCTGATAATTGCACGTACTCTTCTGGTTCAAACTCTAAGTATGACCAAATTTCTTCCGCAGTGTGTGGAAGGATTGGTGTCAACAATTTAGTGATTTTAACCAAAATGTCATAAAAGACGGTTTGCATTTGACGACGAGCAAGGTTGTCAGCTGCTTCGATGTAAACCACATCTTTGGCAAAATCAAGGTAGAAGGCAGACAAATCAACAGTGATGAAGTTCACAACAGCTTTGTAGATAGCCATGAAATCATAAGCTTCATAAGCTTTACGGATAGTTGCTACCAATTGGTTGAATTTCACGGTCATGTATTTATCCACAGAACGCAATTCTTCGTAAGCAACGGTATCTTCATTTGGATTGAAATCACTGGTATTTGCAATCAAGAAACGAAGGGTATTACGGATTTTACGGTAAGTTTCTGACGTTTGTTTCAAAATATCCATTGAAATACGAACATCGTTGCTAGAATCAACGCTTGTTACCCAAAGACGTAAGATTTCAGCACCAAATTGTTTTTCAACGTCACTTGGAAGGATAGTGTTTCCGAGTGATTTAGACATTTTTTCACCTTTACCATCAAGAACGAAACCTTGAGAAAGGACAGCTTTATAAGGAGCATGACCATTGACGGCAACTGAGGTAATCAATGATGAGTTGAACCAACCACGGTATTGGTCAGAACCTTCAAGGTAAAGATCAGCTGGATATTCCAAACCTTCGCGGGCATTCATAACACCATTCCATGAAGAACCTGAGTCAAACCAAACATCCATGATATCTGTTTCTTTGGTAAATTCGCCATTTGGTGAACCTGGGTGCGTGAAGCCTTCTGGAAGAAGGTCTTTGGCATCGCGTTCCCACCAAACGATTGAACCGTATTTTTCAAACAAATCTGCAACGTGGTCAGTCACTTCTTTAGTCATGATAGCTGTACCGTCTTCTGCATAGAAGATTGGAAGTGGCACACCCCAAGCACGTTGACGTGAGATAACCCAATCGCCACGGTCACGAATCATGTTGTAAAGACGTGTACGACCCCATTCTGGATAGAATGTTGTGCGGTCAATTTCATCAAGAATGTCTCGACGGAATTTAGAAACTGATGCAAACCATTGTGGTACAGCACGCCAGATGATTGGTTTCTTAGTACGCCAGTCAAATGGGTATGAGTGAGTAATGGCTTCGCTAGCAAGCAAAAGGTCACCAAGTTTTTCAGTAACAGTTGGAACAACTTTATCGTAGAATTGACCTTGGAAATCTGGACCAGCATTTTCCATCATGATACCACGTTCGTCAACAGTAACAAAAACTTCCAATCCGTATTTAACACCAACGTTGTAGTCATCTTCACCAAAACCAGGGGCAGTATGGACAACACCTGTACCTGAATCAAGTGTAACGTGGTCACCCAAGATAACCAATTCATCCACTTCAGTATCCCATGGGTGTTCTGTAACGATATATTCGAGTTCAGTACCTTTATGTTTAGCGAGAACTTCAAATGATTCCCAACCAAATTTTTCAGCTAAGCTATCCAAAAGTCCTTCTGCAACAACGAATTTTCGGTCATTATTAGCAGGTTTCACAACGACATAATCCATATCAGGACCAACAGTCAAAGCGCGTGATGCTGTTACTGTAAATGGTGTTGTTGTCCAAACGACAATGTAAGTATCTGTATCAAGCACACCTTTACCATCTTTAACTTTATTGGCATAGTAAAGAGAAGTTGAATCAATATCGTGGTATTCAATTTCAGCTTCCGCAAGAGCTGATTCAGATGACCATGACCAGTAAACTGGCTTAGCACCACGGTAAATGTAGCCTTTGTCAGCCATAGCACCAAAGACACGGATTTGAGCCGCTTCATAAGCTGGTTTTAGAGTAATGTATGGATTTTCCCAATCAGCAGAAACTCCTAAACGTTTAAAGTCGTTACGTTGTTTATCCACTTGGCTAAGCGCATACTCACGACACATTTCAAGGTATTCTGTCAATGGAATTTCTTTGCGTTTCACACCTTTTTTGGACAACACTTGTTCAATTGGCAAACCGTGTGTGTCCCAACCAGGTACATAAGGGGCGCGGAAACCAGACATTGATTTTGAACGCACAATAATATCTTTAGAAATTTTATTCATGGCATGCCCAACGTGGATATTTCCGTTAGCGTACGGAGGTCCATCGTGGAGGTTGAAAGAAGGCTTGCCTTCGTTTAATTGTTGACGTTTGGCGTAAATATTAGCTTCTTCCCATTCTTGCTGCCATTTTGGTTCTTTGTTAGGAAGCCCAGCACGCATTGGGAAAGCTGTTTTTCCAAGATTAAGCGTTTCTTTTAGTTTCATAGCTACTCCTTATATAAATAATCTAACTGTCATCACACAAGCAACGACAGAAGGTTGACAGGGTTAAATAATAAAAAAGAGCTTTCGCCTCAAAAGGACGAAAGCTCGTGGTACCACCTTTGTTCAGAGATTTTATTTTCCTAAAAAAATCAGATCAAACCAAATCTCCCTCTGCGACTCGTAAGGTAAGTCAGCCCTTTTATCTTACTTCATTCAGATAAAACGATTCGAAAATGATAATTGCCAATCTAGGGATTACAGGACTCACACCATCTCCTGCTCGCTGAAAATATGGATTAACAATCGCGTTTTTCTTAGTCTTCTTCGATATTCAATTTAAATGTTTGTGTTTCGCTGAGATTAACTGCTTCATCTGTATCTGCGTCAGCAGATTCGTCGTCAGCAGCTGCTAATTTTTGCGTTTCTTCAAGGTGTTTGTTGCTTTCTTCAACACGACGTTGCAATTCTTCCATTTCTTCTGGTGTGAATTGACGTGTCGCATCCATTGACAACTCATCATCCAATTCTGGAACTTCTTCGTCTAACACTTTCTCAACAACTTCACGAAAAGCTGCGTCTGAGTTTTGAAGATAAACGGCTGTTGGTTGCAACAATTCGTTCCATTCTGGTGAGTTAGCCAAGCTAAGTTGACCTTCAATAGCAGCTACCAAACGTTGGTGGAAGACGCGTGTTTGACGTTTCAAATCTTCTGTTTCCACAGCAACACGTTTTGCTTCGTCAGTTGCATCACGCAAAATTTGGTTGGCTTTTGATTTTGCTTCATCAATCAAATGTTGCGCATCGTAGTTCGCCTTGCTAACAAGGTTTGCTGCTTCGTCGTTTGCTGATGTTTTCACTTTTTCAGCTGTTTCTTGAGCAAGGATAACAGATTGGCTCAATGATTCTTTCATTTCATCAAAGTAAGCCAATTTATCTTCCAAATCTTTGATACGATTTTCTTGCTCATGGTTACGACGAACCAAGTTTTCGTAGTCTTCAACAACAATATCTAGAAATTCATTAACTTCTTCTTCGTCATAACCACGGAATTTTACTTTAAATGTTTTATCTTTAATATCAAGTGCTGTAAGTGCCATTGAATTCTCCTTATTTATGTATCATCTTATCTATGGTCAATTTCAATTTGCCGTTTTTGGTTATCCCATTATCGCTCAAAATTGAAAATCGACCAAACCCTCTTACACTAACTAAATCTCCAACTTGAAGAACTGTCGCTGTTTTATCGATCAGTTGATAATTAAGTTTGACTTTACCTGTTCCTATTAACTGCGCAGCTTGCGTTCTTGATAGCTTTAGCACAGTTGCCAGAATCTTATCCAGACGCATACTTGACACGATGACGTTTAGCTGCAGACTAGCCTGATTTGCAACGATGATATCGCTTAGAGGAATTTCTCTCAATGAAACACTCGTTCTGGCTATCTTTGTTGTATGGATTCTAATATAATCAGACATATTTCGCGAAACTAACACCTGAGCGTAGCCATCTGTTACCAAAATATCACCGATGACTGTCCGTTTAATGCCAAGATGATTAAGGAGAGTTCCCATAATCTGTGCATGGCTTAACTGGGCAAATTTTGACTGGTAACGCACTTCAAGCAAGGCTAATTCAAAATCTTCTACCTGACAGACATAATATTCTGGTGCGATAATCAGACGGGCATATTCACTAGCATAATAATCACTGGACACAAATGCTTTCAGTCCAAAATGATTAACCACCGTTTTCGCAATCTCGATTTGACGAGGATTTAAAAACTCCGTCAAAACATAGGCATAGGTTTCTTCTACCCGCTGAGCAAGACGTGTTATTTTATCAATAAAGTCATGCTCCTCAGGTCGAAAATGTTGATAGACTCCTTGTGATGTCATAAGGATGTGAATACCATAATCAGAATGCGGCTCAAAATATTAAGAGCGAACACCACAGCTATAATCGTAAAATCTAACCCCAAAAATTGAAGGTTAAAACGTCGGAAAGGTCTAATCACAGGCTCAACAATTTGTGTCAAAACCTGCCCCAACCAAGTATCGTAGGCTCCTGGGAACCAAGACAGTAAAGCGTAAGCAAATAGTAGATAAGAATAAAACTGAATCGTCTTTAGTAATACAATTAATATAAAAATCATATGTTATCTATATTAGCGTCTTTTCATGTCAAAATCAAATCCGACATCTTGACCATTATTTGGCATTGGAAGTTCTTCAACATTGACAATCACATTAAATGGTGTCAAAAGGTACATTGAACTACCTACTTTTTGAAGTGTTCCATAAAGCACTTTACTTGCGCCATCAATGAAATCAAGGCAACGACGTGCTTGAGCGTCTAGCATGTATTGAAAATCAATCAAAACACATTCGTTATTGTTTAACAAATCCACTACTTCTTGAGCATCCTCATATTTACGAGGGTATTTAAGCGTAATAGTTGTAGTTTGTTGATTCACATTTGCTTGCTCTTCACGGCGTTGGTTTAATGCGCGAACACGTTGCATATCTTCTACCGTCCTCTTTTGTTGAGATGAAGATGAGCGTTGAGCATCGTTACCATTAACCACGTGTTGAACGCGGTTAGATGGTTGAGGTTGTTCCATTGATCGTTTAATTGGCTGGACCTTTTCACTCTCTTGAGAGGCAGAAGGCTTGACCTCCTCACTCACTGTTGGCTCAACATCACTAACTTCATCAGTATCAAAATATGAAATTATTTTCTCAAATCTGTCTTTAAATGCCATCTTTTCTCCTGTTACTTAAAGAATGATGTCCCAATTCTGACGAAAGTCGCTCCGTTTTGAATAGCAAGCTTAAAATCACCGCTCATCCCCATACTTAATTCTGTAAATGGCATATGGGGTAAACCACGTTTTTGTAACTCTTGTCTAATCTGATTTGCTCTACCAAAAATGTCGTTTATCTCATTTCCAGAAGCATCTTTCGGAGCCATTGTCATTAGGCCCACCAGTTCCACTTTATCACATTCAGAGATAGCGGCTAAAGCTTCGTCAATTTCCGAAACTTTAAAACCGTGCTTACTCTCTTCACCTGAAATATTGACTTGTAGGAAACATTTGATTGTATGCTCCGCTCGTTTCTGAATTTCTAAAGCCAATTTGACAGAATCTAAGGCATGGAAGTAATCCACCAAGTTAATCACATTTTTAACTTTACGACGTTGCAAACTTCCAATCAAATGCCAAGTCAAAGGTCTGTCTTTCAAAGCTTCGTATTTATCAAGAAAAACATCAACCCTGTTTTCCCCAATATGGGTAATGCCAGTATCAATAAGACGAGCAGCCACACCACTGTCAACGTACTTCGTCACTGCGATAATATTGACACTATCCTTAGAGCGATTAGCGGCTTGCGCTGCCTGCGCTACTTGTTCAAAAACAAGGTCTTTATTCTTTTGAAAATCCGTCATTAACGGTTTTTAAAGAATGGTGGTGTTTCTAATTCATCGTCAGTTGTGTCGTTGCTTGAGAAAGTTGACATCGTCAATTTGCTGTCTAGTTCACCTTCTTTTGGACGGCTGATGTTGTCACGACGAAGGTCCCAGTTTCCAAATGAATTGTCTTTTTGTTGTGAAGCTGGGTTAGACGCTGGTTGTGATGTTGGTACAGTGTTTGTTGCACCCATATCATAGTCAAAGCTTGAACGACGTTCAAAAGCTGGTTGGCTTGATTGTTGTGCACGTTCAGAAGCGTATTGAGCACCTGCTGCTTGTTGTGCATTTGGTTGGTTAAATGAACGGTTTGATTGTTGGAAACCAGCCACTTTATCTGCACGGTCTTGGCGGACACCAGTTGCCACAACAGTCACACGGATTTCATCTTTCATGCTGTCATCAATAGATGTACCCAACCAAATGTTGACCCCTTTACCAGCAGCTTGGCTGATGATTTCAGAAGCTTCTTCGGCTTCAGTAAGAGTCATGTCAAGACCACCAGTAACGTTTACGATAACATCTGCAGCACCATCGATTGTTGTTTCAAGTAATGGTGAGAAGATAGCTTTGCGAGCAGCTTCTGTGATACGTTCTTCACCAGAACCGATACCGATTCCCATAAGAGCGTTACCTTTGTTTGCCATAACGGTTTTCACATCGGCAAAGTCAAGGTTGATAAGGCCTGGGCTTGTAATCAAGTCTGTAATACCTTGTACCCCTTGTCTAAGCACATTGTCAGCTTCGCTAAGTGCTTCAAGAAGCGGTGTCTTTTTATCCACGATTTCAAGAAGGTTGTTGTTTGAGATAATCAACAAAGTATCTACTTGTTCGCGAAGTTCTGCAATACCTTCAGCAGCGAAGTTGCCACGTTTGTTTCCTTCAAAACCAAACGGACGTGTGACAACGGCAACTGTAAGAGCACCCAAGCTTTTAGCAATACGAGCGATAACTGGCGCAGCACCTGTACCAGAGCCACCACCCATACCAGCAGTGATAAAGACCATATCAGAACCTGACAAAGCATCTGTCAAAGCTTCTTCGCTTTCTTCGGCAGCTTTACGACCAA
The DNA here is from genome assembly GCF_042649785.1 of Streptococcus alactolyticus. NCBI lineage: Bacteria > Bacillati > Bacillota > Bacilli > Lactobacillales > Streptococcaceae > Streptococcus > Streptococcus alactolyticus. The sequence goes on from NZ_JBHRZX010000041.1 coordinate 7,411, forward strand.
CCTCAGGTTGACCTCCAGCACCTAAGCCACGTGTTAATTTTGGACCTAATTGAATGACTGTTTCTGCTTTTGAAGAACTCAACGCTTGAATATCAGTGTTAGCAGCGATAAATTCAACACCTGCAACTCCTTCATCAATCATGCGGTTAATGGCATTTCCGCCACCTCCGCCGACACCGATAACTTTAATAATAGCACCTTGTACAGACGCTGCATCAAATGAAATTCCCATTTTTAATTTTCCTCACTTATTATTAATCAAACATACTTCCAAAAAGACCACGAATACGCTCTGTCAGGCTAGGTCTTGATGGCTCCTTATGAGCAGGAATACCCTGAGGAGCCTGCGGTGTAGGCTCGCTAACTACTGGAGCAACAGGCTCTGGAGCTGGTTGATAGACTGGACGTGGTTGTGGTTCTGGTTCAAAATCCACTGGCTTACGTCTAAGGAGTTCTTCACCAGAAACCGCACGTTGAGCAATCACATCTACCTCGCTCATCATGCCAACGTATTCTACCAAACTAATCACGTTGGCAAACATTGGGTTACGGATACCTACTTGGTTTGGCACGTGGAGTTTAACAGTGGTTCCGAAAATTTCTTGAGCCAACTCAACCACACCTGGCATAATCGCTCCACCACCGACAAGAATAATCCCTCCTGGCAAATCCAAGAGGCGTCCACGTTCCAAATCTTGTTTGACACGGTCTAAGATGTGGCGAACACGCGCAGAAATGATTTCTGCCAAGTAATGCTCGCTCACTGAAATTGGCGTGTCACTACCAACCACATCAACTTGAACACTTTCTGACTCACTTGCTTCTGCCAAGTTTGCTTGTCCAAAGTTGAATTTAAGCGCTTCTGCAATTTGCATTGATGTCTTCAAGACTTTCGAAATGTCTTTTGTGACATACTCTCCACCTTCTGGGTAGATGTTTGTGTATTGCAACTCTTGTGCGCGCATTGAAGCGACTGTTGTTTGACCGCCACCCATATCAATCACAGTAGCACCAAATTCACGTTCCCCTTCGTTGAGAACTGATTTCGCCAAAGCTAGTGGTGAAATAATCACGTTTTCCACGCTAATACCAGCACGCTCTACTGTCTTGCGAAGATTGTGAAGGATCGTGCTTGGCCCAGTGTAAATCAAGCCACGCATTTCCAAGCGAATACCCATCATGCCACGAGGGTCACGGATACCTTGGAAACCATCCACGATAAACTCTTCTGGAATGAGTGAAATCACTTCACGCTCTGGCGTAATGCTTTTTGTCAAAGCTGATTTCACGACACTATCAACATCTTCGTCTTTAATTTCTTTTGATTCGCTAGGAACGGGAATCATCCCTTGAGTAGGCTCAATTTGAAGAAGATTAGCTGGAAGACCGACGTTAATCTTATCAATGGTCATTCCGGCTTTTTCTTCTGCTTGTTCAACCGCTTTTTTGATTGCTTCAGCAGCAGCTTCAATATCTATAATAATTCCATCTTTTACTCCAGTGCTGGGAACGTTGCTCACACCAATGACGTTCATCTCGCCAGAAACAAATTCTGCTACGAGAACTTTAATCGAGCTTGTCCCTATATCCAAACCTGTAAAAAAGCCATTTCTAGCCATTCACTCGACCTCTCTATCTTTCCATTCATTTACTATTCTAAAATCTGCATAAAATCAGAAGTATTCAGAAAATATTATATCATAAAAAAACGTAAAATGTTATCATTTTACGTTTTTTGTTATAGAAATTTCCCTACTATTTAATATTGTAAAAAACGTTACAGTATAAAAAACATACTAATATTTATAGCTAGAATATATTAATTACGATAAAATACACGTAACAAAAAACGTAACAAATTTTATAACAAATTTACGAGTTCAGCAGGCAGGAAAAAAGCATCCTAGTCAAAATACCACTAACTAATGCTTGCTCCGTTTCGTTGCTTAGTAGATTAATTTCCATACGGTCGTACCTCCATTTTTTGAATTTGTCGGGTAACCCAATTAAAACGGTCACGCGCTACCGCTAACTTTGTTTTAGTGCCTTGAATACTGATAACGATATCTGTCATGGCAGTATTTCTCCTTTATCTAGCTTGGCAATCTGATTTTTAACCCATGCTTTCCTATCTTCTCGCTGTTCCAAGTGTTTGAATTCTGCCAATTCGGCAAACGTTACACGTTCATTGATAAGGTCAGCTATTTTATTTAATTCTTTATCTGTCATTGTCTGCCATTGTCTGCCTCCTTTACACCCAAAACATACCTATAAAGTTCACTCTATCGGCTGGTATATTATGCTCACTTATGTAACATTTTGCGCTTGTTTTTTACGTTAGCCCTTTAAAATATTCTTCGTTGTGGTCTGTGCTTTCTGATACTTCATTCGGTTCTATATCAACCTCAAACAAAGCATAAGCCTGTAAACCATAAAGGCAAGCAAACTCCCTCACTAGTTCGTGAGATTCAGCAAGATAAACGAAGCCATCACCGTCAATCTTTAACCCCTCTCTTTGAATGCTAGGAAAATTCTCAAATGTTGAATAGTGATATTTTTATTTTCAAACTAACGCACAAAATTACTAATATAAACAAAGCCTGTTGTATCAACGTTTATAGCTATTATTGTGAAAATACGAAAACATATAAAATTACTAACTTAATGTAGCAGTTACATTAAAACACATTTAAAAATACGGGTTCAGCGGGCAAGAAAATAGCACCTTAACGGGTGCTTTTTTGTGTTACCATTCTTTTAGCTCTTCCAAACGTCTGCTACCTTTTCAGTAGTAACCACCTCATAGGGCTTTACTGGTTCATTAGGGGGGAACATAATCAAATACTATCCCATACTTATTTATCAGCGCCTTATATTAATCATTTCAATAACCACGCGCGTGTGTGACTAACATAACCCATCATGTTATAATATTAGTGTACTTAGATAGATATATTGTGATTTTCTCCCGTGGTTTATCCCACGGTTTTTTTATTTGTATAAAAAAAGAGGTATCCCATTTCTAGGATACCTTTATTATATTTTTCCATGTTCTTATTGTAGCACTGTAAGCGACCGTGGTATAATAATTACGGCACAAAGCCAAAATAAATATAGAGAATGTTATGATGTTAGTGTTGTTTCATTTTTGAGGTTTGTGCGAGCATGGTTTTTTTTGGGTCTATAGGTTCGCCCTATAGGCTTTTTTTTATGCAATCTAACAGCGGAACAAATAGATAGTTAACTGGTAAATAAAACATAATCAAAATAAGGTTTTTTGAGGTTATATGACACCCTTAAAAATCTGAAAAAATGGCGCGTGGTACAAGCGAACACCTTGTGGTGGCTCTCCTCGGCACGAGAAGGGGGGCGGGGGTCATTTAAACACTTGGATAATATAATTATATTCCCGAGTATTAAAACGCCATACAGGGGATTTTAGACCCATTCTCGGACGTGCTGAATATTTTAAAAAGGGAAAATCACGCGCAAAAAACGGTGGCGTTGTTATATCCGAACAACAATATATCCCGATAAAAATTTAAGGGTATTTCCGAATAAAAAAGAAGCTATCAAAATAGCTCCCCTTAAACGTTAAGAAATTTTAATAATATTAACTGCTTGAAGTCCGCGTTCTCCTTGTTCAACGTCAAATTGAACTTTCTGACCGTCCTCTAAAGATTTAAAACCATTAGATTTAATTTTAGAAAAGTGTGCGAACAGATCAGTCCCATTTTCTTGAGAGATAAAGCCAAAACCTTTATCCGCATTAAACCATTTTACTGTACCTTGTACCATTGAGTTACCTCTTTTTTATATAAATTTGTAAAAATATTCAAGAGGAAAAACAAAAAGATACCACTTATTACTTAAACCCCAAATCTTATTTACACTCATTACTCTAACAGTAAAGTCACTATAAGTCAAGACTAAACTCTCATTTACCAAATTATTTCGTTTTTTCGCTTTAACAACACGGATTTGGAATCATTGTTGAGTACTTGACGTATCACTAACTGCGTCTGTTTCGGTGCTGGTAGCTGATGCCTCTTGACTCACTTCTGACTGACTTTCTGTGTCGTTAGACTCTGTCAATTCCGTTGATTCATCTGTACTTTCCATTTGTGACTCGTCCGCGTTAGCTTCATTTTGCGCTTTTTCTTTTTCGGCAGCAGCTTCTGACTCAATGGTTGACGTGGTTGTGTAAATACCAACTTCCATATCCACAATACTATTTTCCGTCAAGTTTTGCTTGATTTTATCGTAATATGGCAATTTTTCATCCAATTCTGATAGCGGAACACGCACCGTATTGCCATCGTGCATTTCCAAATTCAGCAAATCTGAAGTTGTTGACGAATCAGCTGAGCTCACAATTTGAATTTGTTGCACCAAACTCTTGTCTAATTTTGAGAAAGCTTTGATGAGTTGCTCAATTTCTTTTTCAGATGATAAATTGATGGTTAAGAAATTGTCTGGCAAATCCTGCGAGCTAACAACTCCCAAACGTGTGCCATTTTCAAGAATTGGCTGATAACCATCGTCTGTCTGTGCATAAGCCACAATGTTGTATTCTTTAATCTTAATCGTGAATTTATTAGGAAAATGATAGGTCATTTTCGCTTCCCTGATGAGCTTATCATTCTTTAAGATATTGTGCATATAAGATGACCTATTCAAAATCAAGGAAAAGAAATAATCTGAACTGCTGATGCCAGATGCCGACAAGACATCTTCTTGAGTGGCTCTATTGCCACCTTCGACAGTAATCACTTTCTTTTTGCTTAAGGGCGATACCAAGAAAATCGAAATCGCCAACACAAGAACAGCACCCAAAAGAACAGGAAGAGCGTGCCTGATTGCTTTTTGAAGGGGTGAGCGTTCTTTTTTTTCTTTGGGCTTTTTCACCTTTTTAGGTTTGGGTTGGTCTGATTCCACTATTTCTGAGAATTCAGAGGATTCCTTTTTCTTGTCACTTGCCTTATCGGCTACTTTTTCCTTAGAATCCTTGTCCTCATCATCTTCAGCTTGCTTTTGGCTAGCAGCGTAAGGATTGCGTTCCAAACGCATCTTTTCTTGCTGCTTTTTTTTCTCCAACTCTTCAGCTTCTTTTTTCTTCAAAAACTTAATATTGCGTTTTTGCCATTCGGTTAATTCTTCTTGTGGTTTTGTGTCTTGTTGTTTGTCTTGCTCTTTCTCTTTTGCCATTTAAATTCCTTTTGCGGTTTTAGAAATGTCAGCCATCATCAGATGGTAAAATTCATCCTGTGATTTCAACTCATTGGATTCTTTCATCTGTTTTTTGTACTGTGCTTCATCCGTAAAGAGCTGGTTCAATTCATCTTGCAAGTTTTCCAAGGTCAAACGGTCTTCTGCCAATTGACGCGCGTAGCCTTTTTTCTCAAAATAAGCCGCATTTTCCAATTGGTCGCCTCGGCTAGCCTCCTTGCCTAGTGGCACAATCAAGTGCAATTTTTGCATAGCCACCAGTTCAAAAATAGTGTTAGAACCCCCACGCGTTACCACAACATCTGCCAAATCCATCAAAGGCTGATACAAATCCGTCACATAATCCACTCGGTAAAGATTTTGGCTCAATTCATTCAACGATTTGTCGCCAGAAATGTTGATGACGTTGTAGTGCTGGGTCAATTCAGGTGTGTTACTTACAAAATCATTGAAAACACGCGCCCCAGCTGAACCACCAATAAAGAGAATAGTTTTTAATTTAGGGTCAAAGTGGCTCTTGATGGCGTCGATTTTACTCGTGTCATAAGGCACTTTATTGCCAACCTTAGTGATAGCTCCAACGTGTTTGGCTTTGGTTAGGCTTTCAGGTTGCTCAAACGTCGTGTACATAGTTGTCGCGAAGCGGTAAGCAATTTTATTGGCAAGTCCCATGGACAAATCTGACTCGTGGACAAAGACTGGAACGCCTAGTGGTTTTGTCGCAATAACGGGCGGTACTGAAACAAAGCCTCCCTTTGAAAACAAAACTTGCGGTTTAAGGCGTGCCATAATGGCAAAAGATTGCAAAACGCCGTAAGAAACCTTAAACACATCTAACATATTTTGCCATGAAAAATAGCGTCGCAATTTCCCAGTAGCTATTGAATGAAAGGTCACATCCAAGCCAGATTGAGTGATTTGTTCGTACTCAATACCATGCTTATCCCCAATGTAATGCACTTCCCAACCATCTTCGATGAATTTTGGAATGAGAATGAGATTCAAGGTCACATGACCAACCGTTCCACCGCCGGTAAACACAATTTTTTTAGGCATTGTTACTCTCCTTAAGGGCTTCAAAAGTCGCTATAAATTCGTCACCACGGACTTCAAAGTTTTTGTACATATCCCAACTAGCATTGGCTGGACTCAACAAAACAACGTCGCCAGCTTCCGCATTACTAAAGGCAATTCGAGTCGCATCCGCAACGTCTGTGGCATCCAGATAAGGCACCTTAGCCTTGTCAGCTGCTCGTTTGACACGCGGTGCAGATTCACCAAGAATCACCATCAATTTCACACCAGTAATATCAGGAACCAACTCATCAAATTCATTGCCTCGGTCCAAACCACCAGCAATCAAAATCACTTTGGCATTATCAAAACCAGAAAGGGCTTTTTGAGTGGCTAGAATGTTAGTTGATTTGGAATCATTGTAAAAACGGACACCATCCACTTCACCAAGGGCTTGCAAGCGGTGTTTTACCCCACCAAAATGAGCCAAGGTTTCCTTAATGGCTTCATTGGAAATTCCTGATAATTTAGCCACAACGATGGTTGCCAAAGCATTTTCAACATTGTGTGTTCCAGGCACACCAATTTCTGAGGCTTTCATGATAGCTTCCTCTTTAAAATACAAGGTATTGCCGTCAAGATAAGCACCGTCAACCTTTTCAATTGTTGAAAATGGTACCACTTGTGCTGCTGTTTTTTGTGCTAATTCTTTTGCCAAATCTTGGTTCAAATTAAGCACCACAAAATCATCTGCCGTCATGTGTTTTTGAATGTTCCATTTGGCAGCAACATAATTATCAAAAGTACCGTGGTAATCAATATGCGTTGGCATTAAATTAGTAATAACAGCAATGTGTGGATGGAAGGTGCGTGTTCCCATCAATTGGAAAGATGACAATTCCATAACCAAGGTATCTTTGTCAGTCGCCGTTTGGGCAACTTCTGAAGCAGGAAATCCGATATTTCCTGAAAGAAGCCCTGATTTGCCACCGTTATTAAGGGTTTCAGCAATCATGGTTGTTGTCGTTGTCTTACCATTTGACCCTGTGATACCAATAATTGGCGCATCTGAAATCATGTAAGCCAACTCAACTTCTGTGATGACTGGGATGCCTTTTTCAAGAGCCTTCACCACCATAGGATTATCGTAACGGATACCAGGATTTTTAACCATCCATTCAAAATTTTCATCCAATAATTCCAAAGGGTGGCTACCACAAATCACCTTGATTCCTTCTTCTAACAAGGCTTGTGCAGAAGGGTTTTCATCAAAAGGTTTGCTATCATTAACGGTCACGATAGCCCCAAGTTTATCCAACAACTTAGCTGCAGCTTCCCCTGATTTGGCCAAGCCAAGTACCAATACCTTTTTGTTTTTAAATGTTTCTATTTTTTTCATCGTTTATCCATTCTAACCTTACAAATATAGTAATATTCTACATTTATTTAAACGCTTTTTCAATCATTCTAGTGCCGTCACTAAAAAAGATTGAGCAAAACTCAATCTCCTTTATTTGGATGCTCACTTTTTTCTGCCCTAGCTGGTAATTGATAGACATCACGAATGGCGAAAAATCCAAAGATCGCCATGGCAAATCCCAGCAAAATTTCTGGTGGCGATTGAAGGATTTTGATAAAACTCATAAATGCCAGCACAATTAAGAGAGCCGTGGCACCCACCAAGCCAATGGTGTTCAATGTATTACGAATGCTTGTAGGGGCCATAAAAAAGTAATAAGAAACGATTAAAATCGCAACAATAAGGTAAAACACGCTGACCCCCTCTTCACATCGCACGATTGGTCTTTAGCTTCGCACGTTTAAAGCATTACTCTGCAGATTTTTTCTTTTTCGCAGCCTTAGCACGCATATTTTTATCAAGGATTTGTTTGCGTAGGCGAATAGATTCTGGAGTAACTTCCATGTATTCATCATCGTTCAAGAATTCAAGTGATTCTTCAAGCGTCAAAATACGTGGGGTTTTGATAACAGCCGTTTGGTCTTTCGTTGCTGAACGAACGTTGGTCATTTGTTTTGCTTTCGTGATATTAACAGTCAAGTCATTTTCACGTGAATTTTCACCAATAATCATTCCTTCGTAAACTTCTGTACCAGGGTTAACGAAGATAGTACCACGTTCTTCAACAGACATGATAGAGTATGTTGTTGCTTTACCAGTATCGATAGATACCAAGGCACCACGGTGACGTCCGCCGATTTCAGCGTTAATCACTGGCATGTATTGGTCAAAGGTATGGTTCATGATACCATAACCACGAGTCATTGATAAGAATTCAGTTGGGTAACCAATCAAACCACGAGCTGGCGCAAGGAAAATCAAGCGTGTTTGACCATTTCCAGTTGATTGCATATCCAACATTTCACCTTTACGTTCTGACAAGGATTGGATAACCGCACCTTGGTATTCTTCAGGTGTATCGATTTGAACGCGTTCGAATGGTTCCATTTTCACACCATCAATTTCTTTGATGATAACTTCTGGACGTGATACTTGAAGTTCGTATCCTTCACGACGCATAGTTTCAATCAAGATTGACAAGTGCAATTCACCACGACCTGAAACAGTCCATTTATCTGGAGAATCTGTTGGTTCAACGCGCAATGAAACGTCTGTTTGCAATTCAGCAAGCAAACGTTCTTCTACTTTACGAGAAGTAACGTATTTTCCTTCACGACCTGCAAATGGTGAGTTATTTGCCAAGAAAGTCATTTGAAGGGTTGGTTCGTCAATGTGAAGAATTGGAAGAGGTTCAACGCAATCTGTTGGTGTGATGGTTTCCCCAACGAAGATGTCTTCCATACCAGAAATGGCAATCAAGTCACCTGCTTTTGCTTCCTTGATTTCACGGCGTTCAAGTCCAAAGAAACCAAATAGTTTTGTTACACGGAAGTTTTTCGTTGTACCGTCCAATTTTGAAAGGGTTACTTGGTCACCCACTTTAACCGTACCGCGGAAGATACGACCGATACCAATACGTCCAACGAAGTCATTGTAGTCAAGAAGTGACACTTGGAATTGAAGGGGCTCATCTGAGTTATCCACAGGTGCTGGGATATGGTCGATGATGGTATCAAAGATTGGTGCCATTGTGTGTTCTTGGTCAGCTGGGTCATCAGAAAGTGATGATGTTCCATTGATAGCTGAAGCGTACACAACTGGGAATTCCAATTGGTCGTCGTCTGCACCAAGTTCGATGAAAAGTTCAAGTACTTCGTCCACAACTTCAGCTGGACGAGCAGATGGTTTATCAATTTTGTTAACAACCACGATTGGTGTCAAGTTTTGCTCAAGGGCTTTTTTCAACACAAAACGTGTTTGTGGCATTGTTCCTTCGTAGGCATCCACAACAAGCACAACACCATCAACCATTTTCATGATACGTTCTACTTCACCACCGAAGTCCGCGTGTCCTGGTGTGTCCATGATGTTGATACGAACGCCGTTGTAAGCAACCGCCGTATTTTTAGCCAAAATGGTAATACCGCGTTCTTTTTCAAGGTCGTTTGAGTCCATCGCACGTTCTTGCAACTCTTTACGTTCGTCAAGTGTGTGTGATTGTTTCAATAATTCATCAACAAGGGTTGTTTTCCCGTGGTCAACGTGGGCGATAATCGCCACATTACGAATATCTTCTCTTAATTTAGTCATGATTCCTCGATTTTTTTCATTTATTCTAACTTTTGAATTATACCACAAATCCTTTGAAAAAACAGCGTCAAAAGAATTGTAAATGTTTTCAAATATAGAGCACTTTTAAGACATCGCTTTCCCAAAAATAGCTCACACTCTTTTTAACACGAAAAAAAGGGCTAAGCCCTTTTTCACATATAAGCCAGAGAGGCATTTAGCCTTCTTTGACTTTTCCTGTCCAGTAATCAAAGCCATCGTTTAAGACATACAAGTCTGTAAAACCTGCTCGTTTTAGCGTTCTAATCACGCGTGGAAGGGCAGTGCTTCTGCTTTCAGCGTACAAAAGAACGGGTTTGTCCTTGCGAATAGCTGATAATGACAAGTCTATCTGGCTTGCTGGAAGGTTGCGTGCACCCATGATGTGTTTGGCTTTAAAAGAAGTCGCTTCACGAATATCAATCACTTGACTGGTATGAATGCGGCTTGCAAAGTCAGCATTGTCAATAAAATGCGCTGCACGGCGAATGCTGTAATAATTCCACGCAAACCAAGTCACAACAACAAGGATAACCAGTATAATAATAATCCAGTCCAATGTTTTCCCCTTAATCTAAGAATTGGCTTGCAAGGCTAGCTGCACCGATGATACCAGCATCGTTACCAAGTTCTGCAATTTTGATTTTAGTTGATTGGCGAACTTGTGGGAAAGCGTATTGGATAAAGTATTTTTCCACACGGATACGCAAGAATTCACCAGCTGCAGATACCCCACCACCGATAACAACAGAATCTGGGTTCAATATGTTAGCGATGTTAGCTGTTGCAAGACCAAGGTAGAAACCAACTTTTTCAACAACAGAATCCGCAAATGTATCACCAGATTCAGCCGCTTCAAAGATGTCTTTACTTGAAACCGCATCGCCATTGTCAATAGCTGCTTTGATGCTAGAATCACCTTCGTAGCTTTCAGCCAAGTAGCGTGCCACACGGACAATACCTGTTGCAGAAGCAACTGTTTCCAAGCAGCCTTTGTTACCACAAGTGCATTCAAAACCGTTATCAGGTTCAATAATCATGTGACCAATTTCGCCACCAGCACCTGCAACACCGTGGATAAGGTTCCCATCAGCGATAACACCACCGCCAACTCCAGTTCCTAGAGTGACAAAGACAACGTCTGGATTGTTAGCACCAGCACCAACCCAACGTTCACCAAGCGCCGCAACGTTAGCATCGTTATCAATGGCAAATGGAATACCAAGTTCACGTTCGATAACAGAGCCCACTTCTTCTGTGTGTGCCCAGTTCAAGTTGAAAGCACCTGTAACTGTTTTTGCTTCACGGTCAACCGCACCAGGAGAACCCATTCCGATACCAACGAAATCGTCCTTAGTCAACCCATACAAGCCCAAGCGATGTTTCAAAGAAGCCACGATATCTGGTACGATGTGTTTACCATCTTCAAGGATGTTTGTGTCAATCGCCCATTTTTCTTGAACTTCACCTTTAAGGGTCAAAATCCCAAATTTAATGGTTGTTCCACCCAAGTCGATTCCTAGTAATTTTTGTGTCATTTATTTTCTTTCTCCATTTCTAAGCGGTGCTCATGTCGTAAAACTAATTCAGCCTCTAGGTATTCTGTCTTATCAATCAAGCCATTCTCATACAATTTTTCAAGTTCTAATTTCATGACTTCGATATCATAAAGACGTTTCCCAATATAGATGTAAATGCCAAACCGTTTTAGCAATTGTTGCACATCGAATAAAGTTTTCATGATAAGCATTTTATCAAAAAAAAAAACCATTTTCAACCGCTAACGCAAACTATTGCAATCGTTTTCTTAGAATCTGCTTATTGGACATAAAAACAAGGACAGACCCTAAAGCCTATCCTTATATTCTTACCCTATTTATTTAATTCCTGATGCTTGGCCACGTTCTGCTTGCAACATCCAGATAGTCTTTTCAGCTTCAGCTTGCGCTGCTGTGAAAAGATCATTAGATGGTGCATCGCCTTCTTCATCAGTCACATCAAGACCTACTTGATAAAGAGCTGATAAATAAGTATAAACATCTACCAAACGTGCCAAGTGTTCATCCATTGCTTTTTCAAATGAACCTGGCACCTCTTCTAGTTTTGAATGGTCATCAAATTCTTTAAGCGTTGAATAAGGTGCTCCCCCGATGGTAATCAAACGTTCACTCATTTCATCTAGTGAAGCATTAAGACTGTCCATCAATTCGTCCATTTTTGGGTGCAAGTAATAGAAGCCTGCTCCACGCATGTACCAGTGAACTTGGTGAACAATTGAGACAGCCTTTGACAAATCAGCGACCGCCTGGTTAAGAACAGCTTTTGTTTTGGCATTTTTAGCAGTTGATTTTTGTGAGATATTATGTGTTACAGATGCGTAAATGTTTTCAGTGATTGTTTGAGTCATAGCAAACCTCCTCGTCAAATAACATTTTGAAACACTTTAGGATTTCTCATCCTTTACTTTACAATCCTATTTTATGATAATTCTAAATAAAGAGCAAATAATATGCTCTCTTTTTTAATTATTTTTCGAATAAACTAGTATGGACATTTTATTATTCTTTTTTCTAGGGGCTTCTTTAGCCTCTTTTATCGGTGTTGTGGTCGAGCGTTTTCCTGAAAAATCCCTCATTACGCCAGCTAGTCATTGCCAAGCTTGTGGTACAACCTTGCCTGCTTGGGACTTGATTCCCATCTTGTCTTTTTTGATCAACCGTGGGCGTTGCCGTTTTTGTCAGGTTAAATTGCCCATTTGGTACTTGCTTATTGAGTGTTTCTTGGGAATTGTTAGTGTCGGTTACTACCATCATATCTTATCAGGACAAATCTGTATGACCATTCTCCTGAGCGTTTTGCTTAGCCTTTACGACTTGAAATCCCTTGGCTTTCCTATTCTGGCTTGGCTACTTCCGACACTTGGCTTGTTCTTTTTTGCTCCCCTTTCCCCTATCTTTCTCATCCTTTGTTTGCTTGGGATTTTAGCAGAAATGACAGATATTAAGATAGGCAGTGGGGATTTTTTCTATCTCGCCAGTTTGAGCTTAGGATTTAGCCTTACGGCATTATTATGGGTAATTGAACTAGGGTCTTTAGCAGGCATTCTCTCCTATTTATTAAAGCGTTGCAAACACATTCCCTTGGTGCCTTTTTTATTTTTAGGATACTTGTTAGTTATCTTTTTTAAGTTAACTTAATTTTTTAGTTAAATAGACTTTATTTTTTGAGCTTTTCTGATATAATAGGTTTTAGAAATATACAGAAAAGAGGTTGGGGTTTGGAAACATCTACAACTTACTCAAAATCACTTGGTGAGGTCAATCAAAGTATCGCTGTTCCTCAAAACGCTCCCTTTTGGCGCACGTTGAAAGTTTTTATCGGTCCTGGTGCTTTAGTGGCTGTTGGATACATGGACCCTGGTAACTGGATTACAAGCGTTGTTGGTGGAGCAACTTATAAATACGTTCTTTTGTCTGTTGTCTTAATATCATCTCTCATTGCGATGCAGCTACAACAGATGGCTGGAAAACTAGGCATTGTGACAAGGCAGGACTTGGCGCAAGCAACCGCCGCTCATTTGCCAAAAGGGCTTCGTTACGTGCTCTTTGTCATCATTGAGTTGGCTTTGATGGCAACGGATTTGGCAGAAGTTATCGGTTCTGGGATTGCCTTGCATTTGCTGTTTGGTTGGCCCTTGCTCTTTTGTATTTTACTGACAGTCTTGGATGTCTTTTTACTGCTATCCTTGATGAAACTTGGGTTTCGTAAAATTGAAGCAATCGTGTCAACCTTAATAGCAACGATTTTACTTATCTTTGTCTATTTGGTTTACCTCTCACACCCTAGTGTGTCAGGCATTTTTCAAGGTTATATCCCACGCGCATCCATTTTAAATCCTAAGCAAGTCGGTGGGCATAGCCAGCTAACCTTAGCCTTGGGGATTATCGGGGCAACGGTGATGCCACATAATCTCTACTTGCACTCTTCCATTTCGCAAACTCGGAAAGTGGATTATGACAATCACAATTCTGTTAAACAAGCTGTTCGCTTCATGACTTGGGATTCCAACATTCAGTTGAGTTTGGCTTTTGTGGTCAATTCTCTGCTCTTGGTTTTGGGGGCTGCCTTGTTCTACGGTCACGCCAGTGACATTGGTGCCTTTTCTCAAATGTATGATGCACTTCAAAATTCTGCCATTGCTGGTAGCGTGGCTAGTTCAGCTCTATCAATCTTATTTGCGGTCGCTCTTTTGGCCAGCGGGCAAAATTCAACCATTACAGGTACTTTAACAGGGCAAATCGTTATGGAAGGCTTTTTGAAACTCCGTTTGCCACAATGGCTTATTCGTTTGGTTACCCGACTCTTAGCCTTGACACCCGCCATTATCGTAGCCTTGATGTATGGTAGTCAAGAAGAGGTTTTGGACCAATTGATTGTTTATTCTCAAGTCTTTCTTTCATTAGCTCTGCCATTTTCAATCTTCCCATTGCTTTACTTCACATCTAATAAGAAAATCATGGGTCAGTTTGTCAATGCCAAGTGGAACACCATTTTAGGCTATGTGGTTGCTGTCGTTCTAACCGTTTTAAACCTCAAATTGATTTTTGATTTGTTTTAATAACAATTCACCTCACTAGTATTTACGCATGATTAAAAGCCTCCGTTTGGAGGCTTTTTTAGTTTGCATAGGTAGCACCATACTGGATGAAGTTTGCTAATGCTTCCAAATGACCTTGGTGCAAATCATTGACGATTTTGGTTCCAACAATGACACCGTCTGATACTTTGTTAAAGCGCTCAATGTCCGCTGGAGTTGAGACACCAAAACCTGTTAAAACAGGAATGTCAGCAATGGCTTTAAGATTGGTCAAATGTTTATCCAAATCCTCACGGTAATGACCTGTTTTACCTGTGACGCCATTAACAGCCACAGCATAAATGAAACCTTCAGCATCTTTACATAACGTTTTTTGACGTTCAATACCTGTTGTCAGGCTAACCAGCGGCACAAGAGCAATATCTGTGTCGGTAAGATATGGTTTTATCATATTTTCATGTTCGTGTGGTAAATCAGGAATAATCAACCCTTTAACAGACGTATTTTTCAAGTCAGCAATAAATTTCTCAATGCCGTATTGATAGACAGGATTGATGTAAGTCATGATGACCAAAGGAACTGTCGTTTGTTTTTCTTGTAATTTTTGAACAATCGCTGTTAAACTCACATCGTTAGCCAAGCTTCTTTGTCCTGCGAGTTCAATAACAGGTCCATCAGCAACGGGGTCAGACCAAGGAATTCCCACTTCAATGCAGAAGCTCTGCTATTTTCCAAAAAAGCAATGGTGTCGTATAAACCGTCTAGGCCTTTTTCGTGGTCACCTGCCATGATATAGGGCACAAAAATCCCTTTTCCACTTGCCTTAATTTTCTCCAAATGTTGCGTGAGTGTTTTGGTCATGGGCTACTTCCTTTCTGTTTCCAAACGTTCTTTGACTTGCATGACATCCTTGTCGCCACGACCAGATAGGCAGACGATGATCGATTTATCTGGCCCCAATTGCTTGGCGACTTTCTTGGTCAAGGCAATAGCGTGGCTGGATTCGAGGGCTGGGATAATACCTTCCAAGCGAGATAGGTGCATAAAGGCTTCTAAGGCTTCTTCATCTGTAATGGCATCATAACTAGCACGGCCAATGTCTTTAAAGTGGCAATGCTCAGGGCCGACACCTGGATAATCCAGCCCAGCTGAAATGGAGAAGGCTTCCATGATTTGCCCGTGACGGTCCTGAAGCACCGTCATTAAAGCCCCGTGCAAAATACCAGGACGACCTTTGGCAAAGGTTGCAGCGTGTTTTTCCGTATCCAATCCATGACCAGCAGCCTCAGCCCCATAAAGGGCAACAGATTCGTCCTCGACGAAAGGGTAAAACAAACCAATGGCATTGGAACCACCGCCTACACAAGCCAGAACAGCATCAGGCAATTGCCCACCTGATAATTCCGCGTATTGCCGCTTGGCTTCTTTACCAATGACCGATTGGAAATCTCGCACCATTTCAGGAAAAGGGGCTGGTCCAAGAGCTGAACCCATAACGTAATGCGTATCCTCGACGTTTTCCACCCATGCACGCAAGGCAGCATTGACCGCATCTTTCAAAACACGTGAGCCATCGGTCACCGAAAAGACCTTGACCCCCAGCAACTCCATGCGAAAGACATTGAGAACTTGGCGTTTCACGTCTTCTTCTCCCATGTAAATGGTACACTCCATGTCAAATAGGGCAGCGGCTGTGGCTGTGGCAACTCCGTGTTGGCCTGCTCCTGTTTCGGCAATGATTTTCTTTTTCCCCATGCGTTTAGCAAGCAAAACTTGTCCGAGGGCATTGTTGATTTTATGGGCACCTGTGTGGTTGAGATCCTCGCGTTTCAGGTAAATTTTCGCCCCACCAAAATGCTTGGTCAAACGCTCCGCATAATAAAGCGGCGTTTCACGTCCCACATAATCTTTCAAAAGTTGATCCAATTCTTCTTTAAAACTAGGATCTACTTTTGCTTGGCGGTAAGCTTTATCCAGCTCTAGCACCGCAGTCATCAGCGTTTCAGGGACAAATTGCCCACCAAATTTTTCATAAAATCCCTTACGATCAGGTTGGTTATATGTCATTGTTTCACACTTTCTATAAATCTCGCTATTTTCTCTAAATCTTTTTGACCATCCGTTTCAACACCAGAAGAAACGTCAACACCATCAGGGTGAAAGAAAGTTATCGCTTCTCGGACATTGTCCCCCGTCAATCCACCTGCTAAAAAATAGGGTTTTGAAATGGTCTTATCTTTTAACAAGTCCCAATCGAAAGTCTTGCCCGAGCCAGCTAAAGGAGCGTCAAATAAAAGGTAGTCCGCTTGGGTGTCGATATCTTCCAGTATTTGATGAACAGGGATGGCACGAATGCTAGGAACGTCAAGGTGATTAAAGAGGCTATCATCACATTCTCCGTGAATTTGCACCATGTCAAGAGGTACTGTTCTAATCGCTTCTTTTAGTTCCCGCAAGGTCGGGCTTACAAAAACACCTACTTTTTGGACGGTTTTAGGAACAAACTGTGCCAAATAGCTGGCTTGTTTTAAGCCGACCTGTCGCTTGCTTTTAGCA
This sequence comes from Streptococcus alactolyticus, assembly GCF_042649785.1. Taxonomy (NCBI): domain Bacteria; kingdom Bacillati; phylum Bacillota; class Bacilli; order Lactobacillales; family Streptococcaceae; genus Streptococcus; species Streptococcus alactolyticus. The sequence continues at coordinate 24,495 of NZ_JBHRZX010000041.1, forward strand.
AAGACAAATCCGATATAATCCGCTCGGCATTTGACGGCCTGCTTGACCGCCTCCTTGCTTGAAAGCCCGCAAATTTTAACCTTTGTCAATCTGCAACTCCTTCACTTTTTCAGCTACATTTTCCGCCTGCATCAAGGCTCTTCCCACTAAAATCCCATTAAAGAAGGGGGCAACTAGAGCTGCGTCAGTTTTGGTCAAAATGGCTGATTCTGAGATATATACAGGTTTCTCTTGAAAATGCTCGGATAAAGCCAAGCTGGTGTGTACATCTGTCTCAAAAGTCTGCAAGTTGCGATTGTTGATGCCGATGATTTTGACGCCTATCCGATGGGCAATTTCCAGCTCTGCCAAATGATGCGTTTCAACCAAGACTTCTAAGCCCAACTGGGTCGCAAAATCATAAAAGGCCTTCAAACGTTGTTCTGGCAAAGCCGCCGCAATCAGCAAAATCACCGTTGCGCCAACATTACGACTGCGAATAATCTGTTTTTCATCGATGATAAAATCCTTAGCCAGCGTCGGAATGCGCACCTGACTGGAAACCTGACGCAAATCCTCAATACTGCCTTTAAAAAAATGTGGGTCGGTCAGCACGGAAATCATGGCTGCCCCGTTTTCTTGATAGCATTTTGCTTGCTGGTCAATAGCCACGTCAAGATTGATATCGCCAAAGCTGGGACTGGCTTTTTTCACTTCTGCAATCACTTGTAACTGCTTAGGGTGACTTTTGAGGTAATCGTAAAGCTTGTAGGTATCACGCATGGGTTGCAATTCTTCGGTTGCCATCGTTTCAACTTCCTTGGCTTTTTCGGCTAAAATGCGCGAAAGAAATGTCTGTGTCATACTTGTACCTCTCTGAGTTGCTGCAATTTGGCTAAGGCAGAACCATCTGCCAACAATTGACGAGCCAAGGCAATGCCTTCTTCCAGACTAGCCACCTTGCCATTGGCGTAAAAACCAAGTCCCGCATTGAGCGCTGTTGTTTCCAGATAGGGACTAGGTTCATTGTTAAGAACGCTGAGCAAAATAGCGGCGTTTTCCTTGGCATCTCCGCCGACAATGTCATCCAAAGTGACTTTTGGCATGCCAAGATCTTGATAAGTAAATTGGTGTTGGCTGATATGGCCATTGTCGAGGAGGGTGTAGGTGTTGGTACCGTAAAGAGCGGCTTCGTCCATGTGATTGGGGCCTGTGATGATAATGGCACGCTTACGCCCCAATTGCTGCATCACTTGAGCAGCTGTTCCCTGCAAATCCTCACTGTACAAGCCCATCAATTGCGTTTCAAGGTCCAAGGGATTGGCCAAAGGGCCTACCAAATTCATAATAGTCGGAATGCCAAGTGTCTTGCGGGCTGGAGCAATAAAACGCATGGCTGGGTGCATGGTTTGGGCAAAGATAAAGGCAAGTCCCACTTCTTGCAAGGCTTGGGCTAAGGTTTCAGGAGCAGCCGCAATGTTAATACCTAAAGCCTCCAGCACGTAGGCAGAGCCAGATTGTGACGACACCGAACGATTACCAGCCTTGGCCATCCGAATGCCACCCGCCGCTAAAATAAAGCAAGCTGTTGTCGAGATATTGAAACTATAAGATTGGTCGCCGCCTGTCCCACAATTACACATGGCATCTTCAAAGGTCTGTGGCAGAGAAACCGCATGGCGTTTTAGCGCTCGCACAATGCCTGTAATCTCAGCAGATGTTTCTCCCTTGACCCTAAGCCCCATAAGAAAAGCAGCCAACTCGCTTTCAGACACCTCTTGATTTAAAATCGCGTCAAACAAAGCTTCTACTTGTTCTTGTGTCAAATCTTCTCCATTAGCCATTTGATGAAATACTTCTTTCATTTTCTCTTCTCCCTTTATCTTCCCTAACCAATTGCACAAATTGCTCTATCATCTGCAAGCCATCTGGCGTTCCTATGCTTTCTGGGTGAAATTGCAGCCCGTAAATCGGTAATTCCTGATGTTGAATGGCCATGATTTCTTGGTCATCAGTTGTTTTGGCCACCACCTCAAATCCCTTAGGCAAATCCGTCACCACGATGGAGTGGTAGCGCATAATCAGCAAAGTACTTCCCATTCCTTCAAAAAGCGGTGAATCTGCTATCACTGCCATCTCACTTTGTTTGCCGTGCATGACCTTATGAGCAAGTCCAAGCTGACCGCCAAAGGTTTCAGCGATGGCTTGATGCCCAAGGCAAATCCCCAAAATAGGCTTTTCTTTCGCAAAGGTCTCAATCAAAGCCTCCATTTTTCCAGAGTCGGCTGGCCAACCTGGACCTGGGGATAGGACCAAAGCGTCTGCTGCTTGGGCTGCCACTTCTAAGCCTACGTCGTCATTTCGCAAGACCTGAACCTCAGCAAAGGTTCCTAGGTATTGGGCTAAATTGTAGGTAAATAAATCATAATTATCAACTAATAAAATCAACGGCTTTCCCCTATTCGTGTCATGGCTTTGGCTTTATTGAGCGTTTCAGCAAATTCCTTTTCTGCTACGCTATCGTAAACAATTCCTGCTCCTGCTTGCACATAAGCTCGCTGATTTTTGAGAATCATGGTGCGAATGGCAATGGCAAAATCCATATCACCCGAGGCAGACAAATAACCAATAGCACCTGCGTAAACACCGCGTTTTTCCTGTTCCAATTCGTAAATGCGTTTCATGGCTCGAATTTTTGGCGCACCTGATACCGTACCAGCAGGCAAGGTCGCCTTCAAGGCTTCAATGCTCTGCACCCCAGGCAGCAATTTTCCCTTAACCACACTAGTCAAATGCATGACGTAGCGAAAATATTCCACCGCCATATAGGTCGTAACCTTGACCGTTCCATTTTGAGAAATCTTGCCAATGTCATTTCGGCCCAAGTCCACCAACATACGATGTTCAGCCGTTTCTTTGACGTCGGTTTGTAAATCCTTGGCTAACGCAGCATCTTGAGCATCATTTTGCCCCCGCGGACGCGTCCCAGCAATGGGATTGGTGGTTACCACATCTTTTTTCACCGATACCAGACTCTCTGGACTAGCTCCAATAATCTGATAATCCCCAAAATCAAATAAATAAAGGTAATTAGACGGATTAGCCACGCGCAACTGACGATAATAATCCAAAGGCTCACCAGCAAAGGGACTTGAAAAGCGCTGACTCAGCACACATTGAAACATATCCCCCTCACGAATGTAGCGCTTAGCCTTTTCCACCATCTTTTCAAAAGCCGCCTTTTCCATATGCGGTTTAAAATCCAAAGAGGAAGACCTTAGGGGCGCACATTCCTTGTCAACTTGCGTTTGTAACTCCTTAGTTACCTTGTCAAGCGCTTGACGCATAGCTTTTTGATCACGCTGGCTATAACCATTATCCTCAACCACGTGGACTTTTTCGGTTTTATGGTCAAAAATCACATAAAATTCGTAAACAAAGAAACGCAGATCTGGCATGCCAATGGTATCCTTGGGAATATCCCCGATCGCCTCATAAAGCCCGATCATGTCATAACCCACAAAACCAATTGCCCCACCAGCAAAAGGCAAATCACTCTCACTATTTTTAACCGTTAGATGATTGAGGTAATCCAAAGGATCTGCCGCAATCTCCTTTCCATTTTGAGTCAACTTGCCCTCGTCAAAACTGATGTCAAAAACGGGATTGTAAGCCACGATGGAAAAACGAGCATTTTCTTTTTCTCTGGGAATAGACTCCAAGATAACCTTATGTTTTCCTTGAATACGTAAGTAAGCCAAAATAGGCGTCAAAGTATCAGCTGTTAAAATCGTTCTCATACATAGTCCTTTCTATTCTTGAAATATTTGGGTTATCAGCTGATTCGCCAGCCTTTATCGCGTCTTTTCATCAGTCACCTCCAAGGTAAAGAAAAAGCCCCACACAGCAAAAAATAGCTGTGTGAGGGCGTCTATTTAGCGCGGTGCCACCTCATCTTGACGGAAAAAAGTTATCAAACTGCCGTCATCTCTATCTCCTCTAACAAGGAGTTGCACGATAAGGGGTACCTACCTGAAACTTGCCGCCCATAACCTGCCTAGATCATCAGCGTTCATTTCACTATTATAGGATTGAAAATCTTATCACCATATAAAACAAAAACCCTCACACAGAAAAAAACTATCTGTGTGAGGGCGTCTATTTTAGCGCGGTGCCACCTCATTTTGACGGAAAAAAGCTATTAAACTGCCGTTATCTCTATCTCCTCCAACAAGGAGTTGCACGATAAGGGGTGCCTACCTGAAAAACATGTGTTATTTTCAACCATTACCATCAGCCCAATTTTCACAAAAAAACATTACCCATTCGCAGTTACCATGGGCTCCCTGAAAATCATTTTCTGTTACTTTCTAATTGCCTTATATTATACGAGCTTCAAATAGGCTTGTCAATAGATTTTTTTAAATTTTCTAAAAATATTGTTTTCATTAAAAAAACCTCTTAACCAAACGAGGTTAAGAGATGAGTTTTTTTTATTCAATGGTTAGGTGCACGATTTTCTTATCCGTCACGATGAGTTGCTCTAAGTGGTTGAACAGCCTTATCAGCCAAGTAAAGGCCAGCAAGAAAGCGCTGATTTCAAAGGCAGTCAAAGACAAGTAGTGCACACCTTGGAAGGCAATCTGCAAGACAACTAGCATGCCACCAATGGCGTAAGACATAATCAAAAAGTCCTTGGTGACATTGGGCAGTAGCCAGCGAACACTGATGATTAAAGCGATGATAATCAAAACCAAATAGCCTGCCACACGCGTATGAAGAACATGAGAATTGGCATTATTTGGGAAATAACCAACCGCTCCCAAATCAAGCCCCAGCAAGGTCAACATCACGCGCATCAGCGTCAATTTCCAGTTTTTAGCGTATTTTTCACCCAAGGCGACAAAGAGGTAATCCACCAAGGCCACTAAAATCAAGGCAGACAGCATCAAAGTCAAGTTGAATTGCCAACTGTCCCTTGCCTCTTGCGTGCCTAGGAAACTCAGGTTAAAGTGCCACCATTCCCTAGAACTATTGGAAGCCATGGAATGAAAGACACCGCCAATCATGATAATGGTAAATACAGTGGTCAACCAAGTCGCCCTAATCTGCTCTGCTATTTGTCCCCAAAAAACGCTGACGGCATAAAGGGCAGCGCCCAAAATCAAGCTAGCCGTGAATTTGTCAAAGGATGCTCCTGTGAAAATCTGCTCCAAAAGCCAGTCCAAAGCCAGCAAGGCCAGCAGCAAAATCTCCGTAAAAGATGCCACGATGATGGGCAACATCCGCCAGAATACACGCGCCTTTAGTCCTCCTAAAAATAGCTGACGGTTTCGAATCAAATTGATGGTGAAAACCGTCATCCCTAAAACCCCCGAAAAAGCAATCAGGAAGGTAATAATCGAATAATCCCCCACTAATAAAATTTGGTTTCTATTTTGAAGAGCACTAAGGGCATAAAAAAGCGAACATAGAACCAGTGTTGCCACGATGACGACCCAGCTGGATAGCGTCTGACGCTTGGGTTCTTCGCCCGTTTGGATGAGCAGGCGATTGACATCTAACTCCGCTTCTACCACCTGCCCCTTCTCCAAATGGAGCTGCTGAGCAATCTCTTGGTTTAAAACAATCCGAACATTTTCATTTGCCATACCTACCATTATAATATGCCTACGGAAACTTGTAAAACCTAGGAGAACGTTTACATCATAAAAACCAATCTGCCAAGGCAAATTGGTTAATGACTTGGGTTAAGAAGGCGCACCAGCCAGCGATAAACCAGAAAGGCCAGCACACCACCCAAGGTATTTGTCCATAAGTCATCAATCTCAAAAACACGGTTGGCATTGTACAAGACATCCACCAACAATTGCGTGCTTTCAATGCCTAGGCTAATCAAGAAGGCTAAAAGCGCTGCTTGGCTCAGACTTCGCCACCTTGGAAAAAGGGCAATCAAGCCCAACATCAAAGGAAAGAGTAAAAAGACATTCATGACATTTTGGAGAATGACCCAAAAGATTTCCTTGAAACCTTCTAACTGCCCAAAGGACAAAAAGGTATTAAAAGGTACAAGCAATAAACGCAAACGACCGTAAGCAATCAAGTTTGGGGTTTCGACACCATCAATGATAATGGGTTGTGGAGAAAAGCACATCCAAGCTACCATGAGGGCGTAGATAATTACCAAGATGCGCGTTAGACGACGCATGGAAGGCACGAGTTCCCCTCGGCTATCCAACCAATTAGGCATCTGCTTGCTCTTTCACCGCTGCTTTTTGACGGTCTTTTTTCATGGTATTTGAACGCAATTGACCACAAGCCGCATCAATATCAGTTCCGTGTTCTTGACGCACCACGCAATTAACGCCGTTTTTCTTGAGCACATCGTAGAAGGCTGCCACACGCTCCTTACTTGAGCGGCTATATTGGTCGTGCTCTGATACGGGGTTGTAAGGAATCAAGTTGATGTAAGATAATTTGCGGATTTTCTTGGTTAAATCAGCCAATTCTTGAGCATTTTCTGGCGAATCATTGACACCGTTTAGCATGATGTATTCAAAGGTTACACGGCGGTTAGTGGTTTCAATGTAGTATTCAATCGCTGAAAAGAGTTTTTCCAGTGGGAATGAACGGTTGATGCGCATGATTTGAGAACGCAATTCATTGTTTGGCGCGTGAAGAGAAACCGCAAGGTTGACTTGCAAGCTTTCTTGGGCAAATTCACGGATTTTATGAGCCAAACCTGAAGTTGATACGGTAATATGGCGGGCACCAATAGCCAACCCATTGTCATCGTTAATGGTGCGTAAAAAGCGCAGTACATTGTCATAGTTATCAAATGGTTCACCAATTCCCATGACCACCACGTGGCTGACGCGTTCACCTTGATGACGTTCGTCAAAGTATTTTTGCACCATCATGATTTGTGATGTGATTTCACCGCTGGTCAAGTCACGTTGTTTTTTAATCAAACCGCTGGCACAAAACGAACAACCGATGTTACAACCCACTTGGGTCGTCACGCAGACTGACAAACCATAGTGTTGACGCATCAATACGGTTTCAATCAGCATGCCATCTGGCAATTCAAATAAGTATTTCACCGTTCCGTCAGAAGCTTCTTGAACAATGCGTTGTTTCAAAGGATTGACGCAGAAATTCTCATTTAAAACCGCGATAAAGTCTTTAGAGATGTTGGTCATTTCTTCAAAAGATTGGACGCGTTTGCGGTACAACCAATCCCAAATTTGTGTCGCACGGAATTTCTTTTCCCCGTGTTCAATCGCCCATTCAATCAATTCATCGCGTGTCAAGCTATAAATAGAAGGCTTAACTTCTTTTGTTTCTGTTTGCATGTTGTAAATACAAAATCCTTTCTATCGTTTCTTTTTGGAAATCACAAAATGGTGTGATGTCGAAGTAACTTCTTTTTTGGTCTGACGTTCAGTCAGTGGTTTTTGTTTTTTATCAGAGTGGTGTTTTTTGGTAAAAGATTTGTGATGAGAGCGTTCACGCCCTTTGTCATTCATTTCTTTTGATGCGGACGCTGAGCGCTTGCTATGTCGGCTGCTTTTACCTTTTCGGCGCTCATCTGCCTTTTCCTTTCTCAGTGCCTTGTTTTCGAGCACAAAGTAAGCACACCCAAAATTACAATATTCTTTTAAATAGTCTTCTAAATGCGAAATGCAACGTGATTTTTTGACATCTCTGTCATCTTTATAAAATCCCTTAAGACGTAACTGGTCGTTGCCCCAGTCACCAACAATGTAATCGTATTTGAGCAAAATATCTGAAAAACGTTGGCTAAAAACAGTCACATCAAGGGCATCTTTTGTATTTTCCAAAATGAACAACTCAATCGTTTCACTTTTAATACGGTCAGGAAAGGCCACAAACTGTGGACCAGGAAACTTGTTGTAGTTGTACATTTCAGGAGAGATCTCTTTTCTCATCGGTCTCCTCTCAATCCATAGTTAAACGCATGCTGCCAGCAAAAAACTTGCTCATTAAAAAAGCTTGGTGGCAGTCGTAACCTTTTTATTATACACTATTTTTTGACTTTTGAAAATCGCCAACCGCTAGTCGCTAGAAAGCTTCCAATAGACTAAAAAAGAAGCTTGTCAGGTTCTTTTGACGCACTTCTTTTTTCTTTTGGTTGACAAACGAGGCTTAACTCCCACTTCTTGCTGATTTGCGACGTTTAAACAGCACATACCCTAAAATCTGACCCAGACACACAATCGCGTAGCAAAGTGCCCAAACAAAGAAGGTTTCCCATTTCATTGCCGTGGTCTGATAAATCCCTTCGTGGTCAATCGAGCGAACAAATATCAGTAAACTGACATCTAAAAAAACAAACAAAATAGCCAAGTTAAACCAGATGATAAAGCGCTTCTGCCAGTTTTTCATAAGTTACTCCTACAAACAATCTATTATTTACGCTTAGTGACATTGTAGCGGAGAAAGCTTAAGAAAAAATTAAAAAATTCATTAAAAAGCCCCTAGGACCTTCTTTCTGCTAGGAGAAGAAGAACTAGGAGCTTTGTTTGTTTATTTATCCGTGTCACGAAGATAGTCAATGGCTTCTTGAACCGTTGTGACAGGGACGATTTTCATATCTGTATCGATGCTTTTGGCAGCCTCAACCGCTTCTTCATAGTTGGTCTTAGCATCGGGGTCTTGCTTCAAGGTTTCCTCATCTACCGGGTTATTTGGCACGAAGAAAATATCCGCACCTGATTTTGCCGCAGAGATAACCTTAAGAGCCGCTCCACCGATGTCGCCCACAGAACCATCACTTTCAATGGTTCCTGTTCCAGCAATCTTGCGCCCTTTACGAAGGTTTTCTTGGGTCAATTGGTCGTAAATATCAAGGGTGAACATCAAACCAGCACTTGGACCGCCGACACCACTGGTGTGAAAGTCAACAGGAATGTCTGACGATACTTTGGTATGGTCCACCAAACCAATACCAATTCCATTTTTACCATTTGACAATTCAATGATTTTACCCGTTGCTTCTTTGGCCTTGCCGTCTGAAGTGTATTGAACCGTTACTTCAGAACCCAAATCCAAATCAGCCACATAAGCCATCAGCTCTGCCGAACTGTTAAAGGTCTGACCGTTAATGCCAGTTACAGTATCGGCGATGTTTAAAATGCCCTTGAAGGTTGAATTATCGCTGACGTTTAGGACATAAACCCCTTCATAATCAAGAGTAACAGGTTGGCCAGCCAAAGTCAGTGCTTCATAAGTAGCTGTATTTTGTGAGGTCTGCATATAATAATCATTGATACGCAGGTAATCCTCATTACTGTAACCACCTGTGGTTTCCTTAGCTGTGGAAATCTCGGTATGCGGGGTCAACCAAGCATAAACCAGCTGGGCCAAGGTCGCCTGACTGACCGATACCGCTACAAAATTGTAAGACCCTTCTTCGTCATCCTCTTTATTATTAACCGTCAGAACACTGCGCACATCATAGGCACCACCAGGCATTTCGATATAGTAATTCAGCGGGTAAAAGAGGCTAAACAGGAGAAAAAGAACTCCCACAACACCTACAATCCACCACTTAAAACGCTTCAAAAAATGACCGACTTTGCCGAGTGTCTTCTTAAAGCCATTGTTTTTTGTCATTAATTTCCTCCACTTTTGTCATCACACTTTTTGGCACAAAATCAGCAATATCTGCTTGAAAAGCAATCAATTCACGAATGCGGCTCGACGAAATGTGTTGCCACTGAGGCGCTGTCAGCAAAAAGACACTCTCAATCTCTGCTGCCAAATGGTGATTGTAAAAGGCCAAATCTGCCTCGTATTCCAAATCTTTAGCATTTCGAATACCACGCACCAAGTAGCCAACACCCAAACGCTTGGCAATAGCTACCGCCAAGGAATCGTGCGCCATAATCACCGTCACATTGGGAAAAGCCGCCAAAGCTTCTTCCAGCATTTGCTTGCGTTCTTCCACGCTAAAAAAGCCTTTTTTATCACGATTGTAAAAAATGCCCACATACAGCTTATCAAACAAGCGACTTGCACGCGCAATGATATCCAAATGCCCATTTGTCACAGGGTCAAAAGAACCCATCATTAAACCAATTTTAGCCATATGCTTTCCTTTCCAATAGCTCTTATCTCACGTAAACCGTGACCTTGCTAATACCGTAGGTCTTTTGCTTCCAAATACCAAAATGAGAAATCTCCTCAGGCAAATCCACCGCCTTATCGGACTCACAGACAATCATGACCTCCTCAGACAAAAGCCCAGCATCCTCCAAATCCGTGATGTTTTTGATAATCTCTTCCTTGGCATAAGGCGGGTCTAAAAGCACCAAATCAAACGGACCTTTGAGCACACCAATTGCTTTATTGGCATCCATTTTCAACAAATGAAACTGGTTTTGGGCCTTGGTCATCTTGATATTTTCCGTAATAATAGCCTGCGCTTGACGGTTGCGTTCCACCAAGACCGCCTCGTCCATACCGCGCGAAATAGCCTCAATAGCTAGACTGCCACTTCCCGAAAACAAATCCAAGACCCGTCCTCCATCAAAGTAAGGACCAATCATATTAAAAATAGCTCCCTTGACCTTGTCCGTCGTTGGGCGCGTGATTTTTCCATCTAGCGTCTTTAAAGGACGCCCTCCAAATGTTCCTGCTACAACTCTCATGACACCTATTATAGCAAAAAACAGGGCGATTGCCTTAAAAAACGATAAACTCTAAACGCTATTGACACAATTTTTTAGGATTGATATAATCTGATGAGAAGAATATTATTTTTGGAGGAATGATACATGAAAAAGACGGTCAAACTTGCCGTGCTCTTCATGGCAGCTGCCCTTATGGGAATGACTACAGATCAAGGATTTTTGCCATCATCGAGCGACAATACAGCAATTGTCTTGGCAGATAGTCACACATCAACAACAAAAGCCAGCACTAAAACAAAAATAAAGAAATCAACTAAAAACAAGAAACTTAACCGAGCTAAAAAAACAGTTAAACAACTAGAAGATGACCAAACCAGAAGCAATTTAGCATACGCTAAAGCAACCGTTGATAATCTTCCTGATTCAACTCAGAAAGAAGCCTTAAACCAACGCATTGATCTTGTCGAACAAAACATCGTCAATGAAGAAGCTAAGACAGCCGTTAAAAACTTAGAAGATAACCACAATCGCGATAACTTGCAAGCTGCAAGAAATCAAGTGAATTTGGTATCTGACGAGGAAACAAAAGCTGACCTTAACAACCGCACGAATTTGGTAGAACAGGCCATTCTCATCACAGAAGCCGATGATGCGGTCAAATACTTAGAAGACAATCAAAGTCGCGACAATATTGCAAATGCCACTGATAAAACCAACTTGGTTAACGACAAGGGCACAAAAGCAAGCCTACAAAATCGTATCACCCTTGTTGAAAATGCCATTTCTACAAAAGAATTAACCGAACAACAAGCGCAGGCCCAAGCTCAAGCACAAGCTCAGGCTCCTGCTGCCCAACAAGATGATACCACACAAGTTTATATCACTCGAACTGGAAAACATTACCACTTCAGCCCTGGTTGTCCTGGTTTAAATAATGCTAAAAGCACCACACAAGTTACTCTATCTGACGCAGAAGCTCGAGGCTTAACGAAATGCCAACGTGAATAACATAAAAAGTTGTTAGAAGATTTTCTAACAACTTTTTTGTTTGCATCTTATTCTTCCTGTTAGAGAATGTTTTCGTAGGTATTACGCACTTCTTTTGGCCATACACTTGATTGGACTTCTCCAATGTGTTTTTTACGGAGCAAGAACATTGCTAGGCGTGATTGTCCGATACCACCACCGATAGTGAGTGGGAATAGACCGTTTAAGAGGGCGCGGTGCCACTCTAATTCTAAGCGGTCTTCGTCACCAGTAATTTTGACTTGGCGTTTTAGGGCTTCTTCGTCCACACGAATACCCATTGATGACAATTCCAAGGCAGAGTTCATGGTTTCATTCCAAACAATGATATCCCCATTCAAACCGTGGTAACCATTTTCTGATTCAGAAGTCCAGTCATCGTAGTCTGGGGCACGACCGTCATGAGGTTTTCCGTCTGGTAAAACACCCCCGATACCAATAAGGAAAATCGCACCGTATTCTTTAGCGGCAGCATTTTCACGCTCTTTTGGTGTTAAATCAGGGTAACGCTCCACCAATTCTTCTGTGTGGATAAACGTAATGGTTTTTGGCAAAACCGCTTCAATATCAAAGCGTGCTTCAACGGCTAATTCTGTCAATCGAATGGCTTTATAGACTTGCTCCACCGTTTCTTTCAAATAATCAATGTCACGGCGTCCATTTGGGATGACTTTTTCCCAGTCCCATTGGTCCACATAAATCGAATGAATAGGGTCCAGTTCGTCTTCGTCTGGTCTTAGAGCTTTCATATGAACAAAAAGCCCTTCCCCTTCATTGAAGCCAAAGCGTGCTAAGGTATGGCGTTTCCACTTCGCTAATGAATGAACCACTTCGTACTCAGCATCAGTGATTTCTTTCACATGGACAGATACGGGATTTTCAATACCATTCAAATTATCTTGCATTCCATCCCCGACCTGGCTAAGAATAGGTCCTTGCACTTCAACAATGCCAAGTTTATCGATCAAGTACTGAGTGAATGTATTCTTGACAAAAGAAATCTCCTGCTGTTGATGAATAAAGCTTTTCTTCATATGCTCCTCCTTAAAATCTTTTTCCCTAATAAACAAGCTCTCAAGCGCCATTCATTAGAATTGTCATACAACAATGGAGTTATTATACACCTATTTGTCTAAAAAAGAAATACTTTTTTGAAAATTTCTAATTTTTTTTAGTTTTAATGTTATATTATCTAACATATTTGGTTATATTCTCCCTAAAAAAGCAAAAAAAGCCGCTAGGACAAGCTTGTCCCACCAGCTTAATGGTTTGGAGATTCTTTTAGAAAATGGGCTTTTTACCGTCAAGCAAGCGGCTTGGTTTTGGTGGTAATTGGCATAGATGTAGCAACCACGAAGAGCAAAGAGCAAGGTAATTCAACCAACGATGTAGAATCAAGGATTCCTGCTCATTGAGTAATATTGCGGACTAATGAGAGCTCACATATTCCAAAGATTGAAAGACAAGACAGCTACCAAGACAAATACGATGTTAAGTTGCCAGCTAGCTCCAATACGTGTGCCACGTTTTTCCCAGAACAAACCTGGTACCACACAGATAATGACTTGTGTGAAAATCCAGAATTTAAATATTGATTCATCGTGCAATTCCACGCGCAAGAGATTGACACTGACAAAGAAAATCAAAACTTGCAAACAAGCATCAAAATAATAGCCTTTTGCAAAGTAGTGCCCTTGCCCCAAATCTCTTCTCTTTCATAGGTCACCGCACGCCACAAGCAATACAGCTCAAAAGCCACCCAAACGACTTCACCAAAGGTTCCAAGCAAGAAGAACCAAAAATGGTCATATCGCAAGTAGGCAGAAAGAAAGACCCAAATCCCCATAAAATCAGCAGCACAATAAAAAGTATGCATCCATAGCGGATAAGGTCCACTTTTTTCACAATCAACGATTAAAAACGAGTACACGCAAACTAAAAATCCCAAAATAAGATAATGATAATCATTGTCAAGGTTAGTGCAAAACGAGTTTCTCCAAGGGTCACGTCACAAAATCTTGCAAGGTCACATCAACCTTAGGATAATGGTCAAATATGAAAAAACGTGATGTCTCCTTTATTTTTCTTCATCATTGAAGATTTTCTATGTAATCATTATAATGAACACAGATACCTATAATAGAATCAAAAGATGTGGATGACATCACCGTCACCGAACTTGCCAAGTTAGCCAATATCGACCGCAGAGGCTAGCTCGCAATTAGACGACATCCTCAACGCACAGGAAGAATTTGATTTTTTGCTCTTTTTTAGCGAGCTAAATCAAATCATGAAAAGCCACCTGAGTTTTTACCAAATCATCGCTCAGAAAAATGCCTATGCTTACTTGATTAAAGATTTTTCACGAATTTTGGAAAAAGGATTGAGCAAACACTACCTGAAAAACCATTCTAGCTTTGAAAACCGTCTTAAAATCAGGTATATGGTAAATGGTATTATGGGAGTCTATATTAACTGGCTGGCACGTCCTGAAAATATCTCTGAAAACGAATTGATTGTCATTCTCAGTGAAATGCTAGAACACAACCTCAGCATACTAATAGACAAATAACCTTGGTGACTAGCACCAAGGTTATTTGTCTTGTCAAGGCAGTTTAGATGACATGGTAACGTTTCAAAATTTTTTCGATGTCTGTGCCTTCGGTCTTTCTTAGGGCTTGTTTCAAGATGAATTTTTCAACGAAATTCAAGTCCAAATCTGTGATTGGTTTGCCATCACGCAAGGCAACGGTAGCACGCAACAAGTCACGCACATCGTAGGTACTACCCCATACTTCTGGCACCCCACGGTCAATGTCTAACAAAGTATAAACAGCTTCCATACCTGTACGGATAGAATATTCCGTGGTGAAAATGGTATCGCGTTCGGTTTCGGCAAATTGACCTAGGAAGGCAAAGTTGACAGCACCATCAGGCACAACGTTTGGACGGTCGCCTTTTTCACGTGGCATAAAGAAGGCAGTGATGTAAGGCATCATGCAAGGAACGGTTTTGGCACTGTTTGTCGCAAGGTCTTCAATCTCATCGACGGGAACACCCATGTGATAAAGCCATTCTTCACAGATTTCTTTACCTGTACAATCACGCATTGTTTTTTTAACAAAGTCACCTTCCTTGTCAGAGAAAAGAGCATACACCCAAACCACCAATTCGTTTTCCGGTTGTGAACGGAATTGTGGTTGACGGTTGACTGTCCAACTCAATAACCAATTAGAATCACGCGCCGTTACAATACCACCTGTCACAACTTTTCCTGAAAATGGGTCACGTTTACAAATCTTTTGAATATAAGCTGGAATCTTATCATCCAAGGTCGTCACAGTCGCACTCATCCAGTTGGATTGTTCGGGGTCATAACAGAATTTATCAGGGTGACCAAAGGAGTCATCTTGAGCAGCAATCTTACGCCACATATCCCAACCGCTACCTTCACGAATGGTCTTGTTGAAGCTTGCTGGGCTGTCTTGGCTACCATAACTTGAATTTTCCACACAACCACCATTTGTGATAAAGACTAAATCATCTTCTGTCAAATCAATGCAGTCTTCTTTACCGTCATGAATAATGTCAATGCATTTTGCAACTTTTTTGTCTTTTTGGCAATCAAATTCGACATTGACCACCTTCGTGTCGTAATGGAAGACCACGCCAAAGGAATTGAGGTAGCTGACCATTGGTAAAATCATGGATTCGTATTGGTTATAACGAGTGAAACGCAAGGCTGTAAAATCAGGCAAACCACTAATATGGTGAATGAAACGTTTGATATACAATTTCATTTCAAGGGCAGAATGCCAATTTTCAAAGGCAAACATGGTGCGCCAGTACAACCAAAAGTTAGAATCAAAGACTTCATCGTCAAAGACTTCGTTGATGCGTTTGTTGTACAAATCTTCATCAGGGGTGAAGAATAATTTCATGATTTCCATGGCTGCCTTATCAGATAAACCAAATTTCTTGTCAGTATGAGCATCTCGCCCTTGTTTTTCTGTCGCACGGCAGAGAGAATAGTTGGGGTCGGCTTTATTGAGCCAATAATATTCATCCAAGACACTCACGCCATCGGTTTCAATAGATGGAATAGAGCGGAACAAATCCCACATACACTCAAAATGATTATCCATTTCACGACCACCACGCATGACATAGCCAATATCAGCGTATTGATAGCCATCACAAGCCCCACCAGGAATGGGGGCTTTTTCTAAAACATGAATGTTTTTCCCTGGCATTTGCCCATCTCGCACGAGGAAACAAGCCGCAGACAAGGCTGCCAAACCAGAGCCAATCAAATAAGCAGACTTATGCTCAACGCCTTCTGGTTTCAAAGGGCGAGCAAATGCTTCGTAATTTCCGCTTGAATAATACATATTGATGACCTCCACTATTTTTAATCGCTTTCATTTTAGACCTTTACCCATACAAAGTCAATAAACAAATGCTTGGAAGTGATAAAAACTTTATCATTTTAGGGGTTTTGATAAGTTTTTGGACGCAAAGCCCCTCAAGGTCCCAATCAGTGGATCATGTATCAAGCTGGTCAATTGTACTACCAATTCTTGATAATCTGCCTTCATGTCTGGCTTGACCCAGTCCAATAACGTACCAATCAAGGCATATTTGTAAAAATTCGTGACAAAAAGCCCTTCCTTGTCCGTCAGGCTAATGCCAGCAGTCGCCACGCTTTTTTCAATGAGTTGGCTCATCAAATGATGGATCACCAGATGCAAATAACGCTCAATCTGCTCACGGCTAACCGCGTGGTAAACACTCATGATAAAGAGCTCGTCTTTTTTAATCATCTCAAAAACGTGCTGCAAAGCCATCTCCCAACTCTCAGTGCTTGGTTCTGCTTGAAAAATAGCATTGGCATCCTCAACAAACGACCACTCCACCAAATCATAAATATCCTTGAAATGGTAGTAAAAAGTCATCCGACTAATCCCACACTCATCTGCCAAGTCTTGAATTGTAATCTTGCTCAAGGGCTTCTCAAAAAGCAGACGCTTCAGCGCCTCCTCCAAAGCCCGTTTGGTTACCTGTGTCATTTGCGCCCTCTCTTATCATTATCCCTACCATTATACCAAAAAAATAAGCCCAACCAGATGGTCAGGCTTATGTTTACTTTTTAAGACTTTTGAATCATTTAGGATTTTAGTCCACGTAAATTTATCAAGGTAGCTTTTTTATACAAAACTTATCGTAGATTTTTGATAGTATTAACTGACTGATTAATATCAGTAAGATTTGAAGCAATTGTTGTATTCGTACGAGCAATGTCAGCAGTAAGAGCAATATGAGTCATTTCTAGAGCATTAGAGTACTCTAATAACTCAATCATACGGTCTTGATTAATAAGCTGTTCTTCCTAAAAAATCCCATTTCTTGCTCTACTTTTCTTCTTTATCAGTTGTTCGAATCTCTTTCTTTACTTCATCAATAGCAGATTTGACAATATTCTTTGATACTTTTGTTACTGAGTTAGCCACTTTTAAACTTTTTTGACCTAACTCTTTGAAATCTTCAGAGTTAAATTCTATTTTTTCTTCTGTACCATCTTGCTTAGCTAAGAAAACATAAATTGCTATAAAAGCTGACGAAAGGAGTGTCAGGAAAAATCCAATCCCAAAAGAAGCTCCTAACCGAGTAAGTGACTCTTGGTTTGCCATAAAATCACCAATAGCAAAAATAAGTATCAAAACTGAAAGAATTAATAGTGCTAACTTGCGTTTTCGACCTAACGTTTCTGAACCTATCATTGATAACACTAAAATAACTAAAAACATCACTCCAAAACAATAACCATCGTTAAATATATCGTTAACAGCATCTAATGTATAAGAATTGTAAACAATCCAAGGCATAAAGATAGAAATAAAGCCAATAATAGATAAAGTTGCGACATAGATACGTTTATAGTTCATCATTATCTCCTTTAATCAACCTTGTAATAAAACGTACTTGGGTCTGTGTAATTATATTGTTGCCCAGTCCAAATACGATCTTTACTAACATCTGACACTTCATTTTCGAGGGTTTCTGTTACAAAGAATGTTCCTTGGGGTGCAAACTTAATCATATAGCTACCTGTTGGAGCAGCTGAAACACTAGTACTCAATATACCATTTTCAACAGTTGCATTATTAAATGGGTCTACAGTAAGATTGTCTCCTACAATGCCGTTTGCATTAAAAGTAAGGACACCCCCTTAGTATTTTGCCATGTTCCAGCGATTGAACTGTAATCTTTATTTTGGATAGCATTAATATCCATTTGGGCATCAGCAGCATCAAAAGCAGATTGCCAAGTGAGAGTACTGTAATCCAATGTTTCAACATCTTGTAAGCCATCATCTGCTGTCTCTCCAATTTTATAATCTAACTCTTTGATAATATCCACACCTGTATTGTCAGATTTAAGCTGATAATCCGTTATAGTCCCCTCTCCATTAAATGAAGAGATGTCCATGTAAGATACTTGACCGTTTTTATAAATAGAAAATCCTTGACGAACACCGCCTACTGATAAAACATTAGATGACACTAGCTCTGTTGGAACACCATTCTCTAAATAGTAGAGTGCATAGGCAAAGCTGCCATTTCCAACATTCATTTCATCTGTTCCGTTCCCGTCAATGTCATAAAAAGTGTGCTTTCCGACACGATACTCATTTGGATACGAAGCGATAATATCTGCGTAAAGTTCTTCATCAGATTTTTGTGGTTCTTCCGATGAAGATGATTGCGTTTCTGTGCTTGATGAAGGCTTGGTTGATGAAGATGTTTGACTAGTCTTAGCTTTTGTACTGCTTGTACTTTTAACGTTATCCGTTTTTGTCCCACAAGCTGTTAATATGGCTGCACAAGATAATAGACCAATAATACACTTAAACTTTTTCATGATATTCTTCTTTTTCATATAAAACAACTAACAAGCAACTAGGCTTGTTTGCTTCGTTTTTAACAATCTTTTCTCCCTTTTAATTTTATTGCTCCAAACATTCCCATGGCAGTAATAGCTAATCCCATGAGCGTAAATGTTGCTGTATTGTCATCACCTGTATTTGGAAGTTCAGCAGTTGCTTGATAAGTTGGAACGCCTAGGCGGTCAATCACTTTTTGTGTTTCTGCTTTTGTCACTACCTCATGATAAGCTGCTTGGCCATTAGTATCTGTTTGTGCAGATTCACTTAGTTTTGTATCTGTTGTTGGAGTTACAGGAGTTTCTGGTTTGTCTGGTGTTGTTGGTGTATTAGGCACAACAGGTTCATCTTTCTTAGAATCAACTTCTTTAATTTGTTCATCAAGTGAAGCAATTTCTGAAGTGAGTGTTGCAATGTCTTGTTCAATTGAGGCTTGTTTATCACGAGCTTCATTGAGTTCTACGCCCAGTTTACGAAGTAGATCTGGTGTATGCGCAAGTTGGCTGTTAGGATCAAGATCTTCAATTTTACCACCATTTGATAGATATCTATTCATTTGGTCATCAAACCATTCTTGAAGACTTTTGATGTTTTCTTCTTGTTGAGCCACAGCCGCTTTAGCATCTGCAAGTTCTTGTTGTTTTTGAGCAAGTTCTTGTTCTTTAGCTTCTTTGGCTTTTTCAAGTTCAGATTTTTCATCAACAATAGGTGTTGTTGGTGTATCATCACCTTTATCGTTGTTATTCAATTCGTCTTGAGCTTTTACAAGGGCATCATAACGAGCTTTTACTTCTTCGTATTTAGCTTGAGCGGCGTCACTTGTTTCTTTCAATGTCGCAAGTTTTGCAAGTTCTGTTTCAAGCTCAGCTTTTGCTGTTGCCAATTTTGCATCGGCTTCTGTTTTAGCGGCTGTTGCTTTACTCAAATTGTCTTTGCTGTTTTCAAGACGATTCAAGTAGTTGATAGCATCTTCCAATGATTGTTTAGCCGCAGTTACAGCATCAATTGCATCACTCAATGCTTGTTGTTTTTCTGTTGAAACGCTTTGAAGTTCATTCAATTTAGCGATTTCTTTAGCAAGCGCATCTTTAGCTTCTGTCCATGCAACAATTTTATCAGCCAAATCAGCTTTCGCTTGTTTCAAAGTTTCTTCTTTTTCAGCTTGACTTGCATGAATAGCATCAAGAGCTTTTTGTGCTGTTTCAACATTTGCTTTGGCTGTTGCAAGGTCAGCTTGAGCTTTAGCCAAATTAGCTTTGGCAGTAGCTGTTTGTTCGGGAACAGCAACAGCGGCGTCATATTTAGCTTGAGCATTAGACAACGCTTGTTTTGCGTCAGCTTTCTTAGTTTCAGCTTCTGTTTTAACAGCTGTTGCTTTAGCTTTTGTGTTTTCTGCTTCTTTCTTAGTTGCAGTTGCAGATGTGATAGCGTCTTGATATTTAGCGATTTGTTTAGCTTGCTCAGCTTTTGCTGTTTCTTCTGCTTGTTCGTAAGTTGTTACGTAATCAGCAGTATCATTTGCATCAGTATTTCCTGCGAGTGGAACACTAAATACAAAGTGAATTTGTGCGAAATCACCAAGACCTTTATAATTAGAGAAGAAGCTGTATGTTACACCCATTTGCGCTGTTTCTTCAAGAATAATTTCAGCGTGATGAAGTTCATCACTAGAAAATACCATGAGAGTAATAGCTTCATAAATGTCTTGTTTGATTTGAGCCATAGTCATATAACGACTGTCTGTGTTTGTTGATGCTATACATTCTGAACTATATGCAGAATTTGCGGCGGCTGCACCAGTTTTTAGAGCAGATTCATCATGACCTTTATTATCAAAAGCAAACCAGTTATCAGCTTCGTATTGTTTAGCAACTTGAGTAACAACATTGATAGAGTTTGTTGAAATAGTAACTGCTGGTTTACCAAGTTGTTTACGCAAATCATTAATTACTTGAGCCGCATATTCATTAATTTCTTTAAGTTGTTCTGATATTGGGTTTGAAATATCAACAGTTGTATTGCGGTCAGCTTCTGTTGTATTTGTTTGAACATTAAATGCGGGAATTTGATATGATTTGTTCAACTCCATTGTCGCCTTTTGGGCTTCTTCCATGGCTGTATATCCGCCAGTACCATCCAAATCATAACCTTCAGG
This sequence comes from Streptococcus alactolyticus, assembly GCF_042649785.1. NCBI lineage: Bacteria > Bacillati > Bacillota > Bacilli > Lactobacillales > Streptococcaceae > Streptococcus > Streptococcus alactolyticus. The sequence goes on from NZ_JBHRZX010000041.1 coordinate 45,256, forward strand.
TAATGTTGGTTTTGGAGCTGTTGGTGTTGTTGCAGTATTTTTTTCAATTTCTTTGATTTTATCTGTGTTTTCAGAAATTGTTTTATCTGCTTCTGCGATTGTTTTATCAGCGTCAGCAATAGTGGCGTCGCTATCGGCAATTGTTTTATTTGCGTCTGCGATTTCTTGTGAAATAGCACCTGTATCTGTTTGAGTTGCTTTTTCTACATCAGCTTTTGCGTCATCAATAGCCGCTTGACGATCACTATCTGCTTTTTCTGCAGCGGCTTTATCAGCTGTTGCGTTGTTAACTGCGTCGCTAGCTGCTTGTTCGTTTGCTTTAGCATCATCAAGTGCTTTTTGCGCATCAGCGTCTGATTGTTCACCATCAACAATCTTTTGTGCCGTATCAACAGCATTTTGAGCGGCATCAACATCAGCTTTAGTATCAGCCATGGTTTGATTTGCGTCAGATACAACGTCTTGTTGATCAGATACAGCTTGGTTTGCTTTGTTAACTTCATCTTGAGCTTTATCAGCGTTTGTTTGAGCGTTATTAACAATTTCTTGTTGAGAGTCAGTAGCGGCTTGTGCTGTGTCAGCATCAGCTTTAGCGGTATCGACCTCTTCTTTGACAGTATCAAGAGAATCAGATACTTGCGCTTGTGTTTCAACAGAAGCGTCATCAATTTCATCAGCGGTACATGAGTTGTTGATTTAACGCTAACACCAGCAAGTGCAACAGTAATAGCGGCAGATGTGAGTAATTGTTTGCGATTCATAGAATTTCGTTATCTCCTTACCATTTATCACTAACTACCCGTGGTGCTAGTAAAATTTAAGATACGAAAAAAGCCCAAATGGACTATACTGTAAGTGACAACTAAACAGGAGGTAGTCCAAATGAGCCATTTACAGTATACCGCTAAATCTCATCATTTACAATGGGATATGAAGCCATTAAAACAATTTTGTACTCTTATTTATCGTCAATACAGTCCCAAGTTATTGCGTGAACGCCACAATATCAAACTTTGTAAAACAAAAGATAGTTCTATTTTAGTTCTCTTATTTTTACAAGTAGAGTTAGGTATTCGGTCTCAGCGTAAGTTTTATCGTATGTGTCAGTTATTTATTGGTAGTAGTGGATTAGAACGTACGCGATTTTATCGTCGTGCAAAATATTTGCTTCCTCTATTTAAACTAATCAGACAAGCGCTAACAAAACGAATATCTAAAGATGAGCTTGTTATTGTAGATAGCTTTCCACTTCCTGTTTGTCTTCCAGTTAGAAATTTTAAAACTAGGATTTTTCGGGACGAACAGGCTGATATTTCCTTTAATTCAGCTAAACAAATGTGGTTTTATGGTTTCAAGGTGCGTATGTTGGTAACCTTATCAGGTTACGTTGTGAACTACCTCGTGACACCTGCATCACCCCATGATAGTAAAGCCTGTGAGGAATTACTAGAAGATACCAATTTTCCTATGATTTTAGCGGATTTAGGCTATATTAGCCAATCATTGAAGCAACGATTAGCACAAAAAGGATACCAGCTTTGGACACCGTTACGTCAAAACATGAGCGAAGCTAAACATCATAATAATTGGAAATTAATGGCTAAACGACGAACTATTGAAACGAGATTTTCGGTACTCTGTACAGAATTTGATATTCAAAGACCCCTTGTTCGTAGCTTATGCGGACTGGAACTGTGGTTAGAAAGTATTATTTGGGTTTATAATTGAGATTTTTCAACTAGCACCACGGGTAATCTTTATAATAATATATTATTAAACTAGGATTGTGATTTTATGGAGACGTTACTCAAAGATATCAGCAAACGTATTAAGAAATATCGCTTGAAATGCGGATATACTCAGCAAGAACTTGCGGAAAAAAGTGACTTAAGTCTGCCTTTTATCAACCTAATTGAAAATAATCATAGGAAAATGACGCTTGAAACCCTTATTAAGATTTTAAATGCTCTAGATGTTTCTTTGAGTACTTTTTTCCTTCCCTATTCTCACGAAGAAGATAATACAGTTGATGCTGAATTAACTAGTATGATAATTAAAATTCAACAATCACAAAATAAAGAGAAATTTATTCATATCATGAATGAAATAATTGATATGACTGACTCAGAAAACTATTAAAAAAACACACATTTGGTGTTTTTTTTAATAGTTTGTTCGCTCGCTAATCTTATAAAAGACCTTGTCCGCGGGAATCTTGCTAAAGGATAGGTCGCCTGTGTTTCCAATAATCAAGCGGTCTTGTGAGGTGTCGGTCTTACCAGCAACTTGACCACGAGGGATAAGAAAGAGAGCGTTGTATTCATTACCTCCTTCAAGAGTTACTTCAAATGGATAGTAAAGATAATCGCCAACTTTTTGATAACTTGTCGTCAATGGTTGTGAGTTATCAACATCAAAACTGCCGATATATCGACCATTTGTAACATCCTCTAATAGGTCAGAATCATAGTCAACAACTGCTATGCTAGAGCCATCAGACGCTTGATAGCTACCTAAAATGTAAATATAAGGAGTAGAATAGTTATAAGAAACAAGCCTTGAACAATTCTCATATTGGCTAACATCATCCGATATTTTGAATTGACAATAAGCATTTTCAGCAGGTGTGCCATTTTGCGTTCCAGCCATTCTATCTCGTGTGCTGTCAGTATTACCTACTTGCCAACCAGCTGGGTAAAGCAAGGGAACATAACCGCCAGCACCCATAAAACCCGACGCTACTGACAATTTAATAACATCAACTTTTTCAGTTTTGGTCGAATTTCTAAAATAGATGACGCTTTGTATAGCCTCGCTAGCACCAATCAATTGCTCGACACCCCGTGTATTACCGTTGCTATCAACCTTTAAACGGTAACCATCGGGTAGAACTACCGTCACAATATCAGCTTGTTTAAAAGAACTACCGTCAGGATAATCCCACACACCAACGAGCGACGAATAGTCACCATTTAGTATGGCATCAACTGGGTCAACTGTTTCTTCTGTACTAGACTCACTAGACTCTCTAAATTCACTAGAGTTGCTAGACTCGTTAGATTCACTAGATTCGCTTGTTTCCTCTTCTTTTGAATGACTTGAATGCGTGGTTTCGCTGGTCTCATGGTTCACATGATCTTGCGACTGGTCAAACCAATTGTTTTGACTTTCCGCCAAACAAGCACTTAAACCAAGCAAAACCACGGTTGATAGTAAAACGAGCTTTTTCATCGTCATAACCTCCTAAACGATAGTGCTGCCTTCTTGCCGTACTTTTTGGGCAACATTTAACGAGTGGTATTCTAAACTCTGTTCCCTTTTTGTCTCAAAATCATATCTCGTATCCTATTTCATAAATGATAGTTATGAGACTATTATAACATCTTTTTTGAAATCGGATACACAGAAATAAAAAAAGAAGAGGCTCAACATCATAGGCCTCTCCCTTGGAGATTATGAAAAAGAAAAGTTTTAGGATGATTATAGTATATAAAGACTTCCTTAAACAAACCTAAAAGTTTTCCTGAAAATACATATTTATTTCACCAATTTTTTCATATCTTCGATACGAGCAACGGTTGCGTCGTATTTGGCTTGGTAATCAGCTTGTTTGTCGCGTTCTTTTTGCACTACTTCTGGTTTGGCATTAGCGACAAATTTCTCATTGCCGAGTTTACGAGCGACCATGTCCAATTCTTTTTGCCATTTGGCAAGTTCTTTGTCCAAACGTGCCAATTCTTCTTCGACATTGAGCAAATCAGCTAGTGGCAAGAAGATTTCAGCACCTGTGATGACGCTTGACATGGCCAAGTCTGGTGCTTCGATATCTGATGCGATTTCCAATTTTTCTGGATTGGTGAAGCGTTTGATGTAGTTGACATTGTCATTAAAGAAAGCTTCCAATTCGCTGTCGCTTGTTTTGACAAGGATAGTGATTGGTTTGCTTGGTGCCACATTGACCTCACTACGAGCGTTACGCACTGCACGGATAAGGTCTTTCAAGCTTTCCACACCCTTGTGAGCTGCTTCGTTTTCAAAGGCTGGGTTCACCGTTGGGTAAGCAGCCGTTACGATAGAGCCTTCAGAGATTTGTTCAAAGATTTCTTCTGTCACAAATGGCATGATTGGGTGAAGCAAACGAAGAATCTTATCAAGCGTGTAAAGCAAAACAGAACGTGTGATGACTTTTTCAGCCTCATTGTCGCTGTAAAGCACTTCCTTGGTCAATTCCACATACCAATCCGCAAATTCATCCCAGATGAAGTTGTAAAGAATGTGACCAGCCACACCAAATTCAAATTTATCAAAGTTTTCAGTGACTTTGGCGATGGTTTCATTCAAATTGTGCAAAATCCAACGGTCAGTGACATTACCAGCCTCACCAGCTACCACTTTTGCGACGTTGTCGCTGGCTTGCTCAAGAGTCAAACCATCGTTATTCATCAAGATGTAACGTGAAATGTTCCAGATTTTGTTGATGAAGTTCCAAGCAGCGTCCATTTTTTCATAAGAGAAACGAACGTCTTGGCCAGGGGCAGAACCATTTGACAAGAACCAACGAAGCGCATCTGCACCGTATTTTTCAATCACATCCATTGGGTCGATACCGTTACCGAGTGATTTAGACATTTTGCGACCTTGCTCGTCACGGATAAGACCGTGGATAAGCACGTTTTCAAACGGACGGCGTCCTGTAAATTCCAATGATTGGAAAATCATGCGTGACACCCAGAAGAAGATGATGTCATAACCCGTTACCAAGGTAGATGTTGGGAAGTAGCGTTTGAAATCTTCTGAGTCCGTATCAGGCCAACCCATTGTTGAAAATGGCCAAAGGGCAGAGCTAAACCAAGTATCTAGCACGTCCTCATCTTGTGTCCAGCCGTCGCCCTCAGGAGCTTCTTCGCCGACATACATCTCACCGTCTGCATTGTACCAAGCTGGGATTTGGTGTCCCCACCACAATTGACGTGAGATCACCCAGTCATGCACATTTTCCATCCATTGAAGGAAGGTATCGTTGAAACGTGGTGGGTAGAATTTCACTTCGTCGTCTGTGTCTTGGTTGGCAATGGCATTCTTAGCCAATTGGTCCATTTTAACGAACCATTGTGTTGACAAACGTGGTTCAACTGGCACACCTGTACGTTCTGAGTGACCCACGCTATGAACCATTTTTTCGATGTTGACGAGCGCACCGATTTCATCCAATTTTTTCACGACAGCTTTACGAGCTTCAAAGCGGTCCATACCAGCAAATTCACCTGCAAGTTCATTCATAGTACCATCATCGTTCATGACATTGACTTGTGGCAAATCATGGCGTTGACCAACCAAGAAGTCATTCGGATCGTGAGCTGGAGTGATTTTAACCACACCAGTACCAAATTCTGGGTCAGCGTGTTCGTCACCAACGATTGGAATTGGCTTGTTTACGATTGGAAGGATTACATTTTGACCAATCAAATCTTTGTAACGGTCGTCATTTGGATTGACCGCCACGGCAACGTCACCAAACATGGTTTCAGGACGAGTCGTTGCCACTTCAAGGGCACGTGAACCATCTTCCAACATATAGTTCATGTGGTAGAAAGCCCCTTCCACATCCTTGTGAATAACCTCGATATCAGAAAGTGCTGTGCGTGCTTTTGGATCCCAGTTGATAATAAATTCCCCACGGTAAATCCAACCTTTTTTGTACAATTCAACAAAGACCTTACGCACCGCTTTTGACAAGCCTTCATCAAGGGTGAAACGTTCACGAGAATAATCCACAGAAATCCCCATCTTCCCCCATTGTTCCTTGATTGTTGTCGCGTATTCGTCCTTCCATTCCCAAACTTTGTCTAGGAATTTTTCACGACCAAGATCGTAACGTGAAATGCCTTCTTCAGCAAGACGGGCTTCAACTTTTGCTTGTGTCGCAATCCCAGCGTGGTCCATACCAGGAAGCCATAAAGTATCAAAACCTTGCATACGTTTTTGACGAATAATAATATCTTGCAAAGTCGTATCCCAAGCGTGACCAAGGTGAAGTTTACCAGTCACATTTGGTGGTGGAATAACGATAGAATAGGGATGAGCTTTCTTATCGCCAGAAGGCTTGAAAACATCCTCATCTAACCATTTTTGATAACGCCCAGCCTCAACCTCAGCTGGGTTATATTTGGGTGAAAGTTCTTTTGACATAATGTGTCCTTTCTACTTTTTTTCAATATCATTTAATTTTTGTAAAATAAGCTGCGCTGATTCACGAGCAGATAACTCTGTATTATTGATTTTATAATAATACTTAAGAAATTCGGGTGACTTCTCTGGATTAAACTGAGCAAAAGTCATCGTTGATAAAATATCCTTTTCAGACCATTCCAAATCACGTTTTACTGGTTTACACTGCAAACGATGTTCGGTGCGATTGCGCCGAAGCCGTTCTGTTAAATCCGTTTCAAGTTCGACAAACAAAACCTCTCTCTTAAACGAGTGAAAAACATCTTGAATTTGTCTCAAAAACGCAATGTCATTTGAATCATTAAAATCAATCACAACAGTAAAAATAAGAGGTTGATTGCTCTGAGCAAAAGCTTCGAAAAAATTTAGTCTAATTTTCCGAATGAGTTCAGCAGAGATAGGTCCATATTCCATAAAACAGCTAACAAAATCAATGCTATCGTGATTATGAAACAAAGTCATATCAGTCATCTTTTCAATTTCTTGACCAATCGTCATCTTACCTGAAGCTTGTGCACCAATAATAACAAGATTCATCATCTCCCCTCCCACTCACTTTTCAGCAATCCATAGCGCAATAGGTCACAACGTTTTCCTTGTGCGTCTTTGCGGTCACGGATTCGAGCTTCGAGGGTGAAACCTAGTTTTTCAGCAATACGTTGGCTTGCTTTGTTGTAACCATAACATTCAATTTCAATTTTGTGGAGATTGAGTAGGGTAAATCCAACTTCCAACAACGCACGCGCAGCCTCTGTCATCAGCCCTTTCCCCCAATAATCTGGATGAAGAAGATAGCCCATCTCCAGCACATCATCTGCATGGCGATGATTGAAATCAACTGAACCAATGACTGTGTTTGTCCCTTTTAGGCAAATCCCATAACCAGACGGAATCTTTTGCTCCTCCCAGCGTTTTGGTAAGATATGCTCAAGATAATAGGCCTCCTCTTCTACCGTTTTCACAGGTGGGAAGCTTGCTCGCCAAGTCACTTCTGGCAAACTTGCATAAGCAAACACGTCCTTGGCATCTATGACCAAACGCTGTCGCAAATAAAGCCGCTCCGTTTCTACATCAGGCAGTTTCTCACCTTTTATGTGACCTAGAATGTTTATCATAATATCCCCTTTTCCCAATAAAAAACCGCCCCTGCCATACGACAGGGACGAACTTTTTATAAATCCGCGGTACCACCCACATTCGAGTGACTGGCACTCGCAACTTGTTTATTCAATTACACCCTTTCAGCAACCAGCCTTAACATTTGTACGGATTTCTCAACCACACCGCTCTCTGTGACAAATGGTCCTTAAGACACCTCTGAATGGTTTTATTTTATCAGATTTAGTCCGCTAACGCAATGCTTAGGCCTTAAAGGAAACACCATTTTCCTTTAACTTATTAACCGTCGCTGGACCAATCCCTTTAAAGGCCAAAACCTCTTTTTCACTAAACTTTTCAAAATCCAAGACTGATTGAATGCCTTCATTGTACAGCGTTTCAATCAATTTTGGTCGAATGCCTTCTACGGCAGAAATTGCTGAAAATTCTTCCAAACTAAGAGTTGCTTTTGAAACTAGTTTACTGGCCGCCTCAAGCGTTGATGCGGCTGCTGTTTTTAGCATTCCCGCACGCTTTAATTTCAACATATACTCTTTTTTTCGATTCTTTTTCTTTGCCATTATTAATAATTTCTCTCTCCTAAAAGATTATCTGGTAAATCATGGAAACCTTTGCCGGATTTATAATTCGCAAATTTTCCTTGGATAAATTTGTAAGCGTCCAACTTACTTTCATAACGAATATAAGCATCCGCAGCACGCTCATCCTTGTCCTCTTCTACAATCTTGCGGCTTGCATCCATAGCCATTTCATTGATTGTGATTTGTGAATCTACCCAAGCTTCAAAGTCTTTTAAAAATTCTTGTTCGTAAGTCATAACTCCACCTCGTCTGATTTCCTAGCACATATTATATCAAAAGCATCGCAAAAAGAGAAGTTTGTAAGGGATTTCCATGCTATTTTGACATGAAAGAAGAACCATTTTCAGAAATCTATCTGTCCTTTTCATTTTTTAGGACAATAAAGTTTCCCAGTATATCACAAAAATAATATTTTTCAATCCTTGCAAAACACAAAATATAGTGTTAACATTTTAACCGTTAACAATATATTGTGTTTTTTGATATGCAGTTCCCACAAGAAATTGATTTTCTTGCGACTACATAGATGATTCTAACAGAAAGGAGCCAGCCATGACCAAAACCTAGCCCAGCCTGAGTGCTTAATTGTCAAACCAGTCCTAGATTTAGGACAACACAATCCTTTATTGATCAATAAAAAACGTTTTGGAGGTGCATTACCATCGTGATTATTCTAGCAGGAATGATAGGAGTTGGAAAAACGACCTATACTTCTCTTTTGGCCCAAGAACTAGGAACAACAGCTTTCTTTGAACCTGTTGAAAACAACCCTATTTTAGATAAATACTATGAAGACCCTGAAAAATACGGCTTTGCTTTGCAAATTTATTTCTTAAACAAACGCTTTGCTGCTATCAAAAAAGCCTACAAGGCTGATAACAATGTCTTGGACCGCTCGATTTATGAGGATGCTTTATTTACCTACATCAACACCCTTCAAGGTAGTATCAGCGACCAAGAATACCGTATTTACCTAGACCTTTTGGATAACATGATGGAGGAAATTGACGGACTTCCTAAAAAAGCACCTGACTTACTCATCTATCTTGAAGGCAGTTTTGACCATATCATGTCCAACATCAAAAAACGCGGACGTGAATTTGAACAACCTGACCACAACGAAGGGTTAACCGATTATTACAAACTTCTTCACTCACATTATAATAACTGGTACGATAACTACCAATACAGTCCCAAAATGAAAATCAATACTGATCACATCGATGTGACTAAATCAGAGGACTGGCAAAAAGTTTATCGCATGATCCGTCAAGAAATGAAATCAATTGGAATTGGAGATTAACATTTTTTGGACACACAACTTTCACTCAAACAATCATTTGACCTCGCTTGGGGTCGTTTTACTCTCAGAGAACGCCTCTTTGTCATTGCATCCTTTACTGTTTCACTTGGCTTTACGGTCTACGGTATCCTCTCAACCCTTTGGTTAGGGCAATTAGACATGATCACCATTCTTTCTATCATCATGTCTGTCTTTGGTTTTATTGGAACCTGGACCCTCGCCTTGCAATGGCAACACACTTTCAAAGTCAACGGCATTCAAAACCTTGCTGGAATCCTCGTTGCTGGGATGCAAGGCATCTATGGTGATATGTTTACCAGTCTTTATTACCTCATCACAGAATTTATCGGTAACAGCAATTGGAAAAAACGCCGCAACAAAGACGGCGAACTGGTGGTCGATAAAGGCTTTGGTGTTAAAGACGTTCTCATTGCTATCTTTTTCTGGACGATTTGGCTTGGTTTGCTCTCCTTTTGGATGGGCGGTCAACAAATCATCCTAGACGCTCTCACCAACGGACTTTCCTTCACCGCACAACAAAGACAAGTCAAAGGACACATTGACGGTTTTTACCTCTGGCTACTGGTTGACTTGCTCAGCTTTATTTTATTCATGGCGATTGGCAATCAAGTCGTTGCCTTTAGCTACCTTGGTATGTTTGCCCAAGGATCCGTCGGTATCATGATTTGGCAAAAAGGAAAAGGCGACAATGTCGCACTCCAAAACAAAAAAGCCTCCGAAGAGACTTTATAATATAATCATCTGCCACCACCGAGAATTGAACTCGGAACGGAGCATTACCATTGCTCTATTATACCATTTAACTATAGCGGCTACCATATAATAATAACACGACACGAAAACTTTCGCAAGCTTTTTTTACCAATTTGCTCAAAAAAGGGCACACCCCACAAGCATTTGCTTTTGTGGGGCTTTTTGGTATGCCTAAGAAAGATTTTGTTTCAAAATAGTGTGAATGGATTGGACAGGAGGAGTCAACTCAAGATGTTCGCCCAACATTTTTTCCATCCAAATCATGTCATACCAACGGTTGAATTTATAACCTGATGAATGAAAAGTCCCAACCAACTGATACCCCAAGGCTTGGTGAAATCCCGAACTATGATTGGTCAAATAAGCATCCTCCACCGCCGTCGATGCAATGCAAGCATTGAGGTTTAGCACACCCATTTGACGCAGATAATGCTCCAACTGCTGGTAAAGCAAACGTCCAAGCCCCTTATGACGCTGCCTGTGATCCAAATAAATCGTCATTTCCGCTGACCAAGCATAAGCAGGTCTGACATGAAAAGGGGCTGAATAGGCATAGCCCACAATCTGCCCAGCCTCTTCTGCAACCAAATAAGGGTAAAACGATTGGATATCCTGCATTCGCGCTGCAAATTCCTCCTGGCTGGGTACCTCATAATCAAAAGTCACAGCCGTTTCTTCCACGTAATAACGGTAAATCTCCCGCAGCCTTGACACATCTTCTAAACGAGCCAAACGAATCGTAGGCGTCATCTCCTGTCCTCCTCAACTGTTTTGTCACAGTATAACGAGAAAAACAGGACCTGTCAAAAGAAAGCTGACAAGCCCTGTTATAGTATCATTTCTTGCTTAATTTCACCACGGCTTCAGTCCGTGCCGTATGAGGAAACATATCCACTGACTGAATATATTCCACTTGGTAAACCTTCGTCAAAGCCACCAAATCACGCGCCAAGGTTGCTGTATTACAAGACACATAAACCATCTTGGCTGGTTGGTAACGCAAAATCGTTTGAAGCAATTTCTCATCCAAGCCTGTACGCGGTGGGTCCACAATTAAGGCATCCGCACGATAGCCTTCTTGGTACCACTTGGGAATAATATCCTCCGCACGACCAGCTTCGTAGTAAGTATTGTCAAAGCCCATACGCTGAGCATTCTTCTTCGCATCAGCAATCGCTTCTGGAATAATATCCATGCCTCGAACACTCTTGACCTTATCAGCAAAGGCAAAACCAATCGTCCCCACACCACAATAAGCGTCAATAATATGGTCATTTTCAGAAACATCCAAGGCTGCCACAGCTTGCCCGTACAAGACCTGCGTTTGCTGGGGATTTAGCTGGTAAAAAGCTCGTGGTGACAATGAGAACTGATAATCCAAGACCTCTTCTTCAATCGTAGCACGTCCCAAAATGATTTCCGTCTTATCTCCGTAAATCTCACTTGATTTGGAACGGTTAAGATTGACCGCAATGCCTTGAATTTCCTCAAATTCCGCCGTCAAGGTCTTAATCACTGGCGCCAAGAAAAGTTCACGACTGGTCACAAAAATGAGCTGTACCTGATTCGTCGCCATTGCCTTACGAATCATCACCGTCCGCACACCTGCAGTTCGACGCTCATCGTAAATTGGAACTTGGTATTTTTCTAACAATGCCACCACACGATTGATAATGGCTTGCGTCAACTCATCCTGCACCAAACAATCTTTGATATTAACCAAACGATGACTTCCCTCTTGGAACAAGCCTGCTTTGACATTTCCTTTAAACGCACGCGTTTGAAATTGCAATTTAGCACGGTAATGATAAGGAGTATCCATGCCTATCGTGTGACGAATGTCATAATTCTCATAACCCGCAGGTTTGAACTTTTTCAAGGCCTGCCTAATCAAATCATCCTTAAACTCCAACTGCTTGTCATACTGCAAATGCATGATCTGACAACCGCCACACGCATCATAAATAGGACACGGTGCCTGCACACGAAAAGGCGAGGTTTTGTTGATAGTCAAAAGCCTAGCCTGAGCAAAATTGCGTTTCACAGCCGTGATTTGACAAAAGACATCTTCACCTTTTAAGGCACCTGGCACAAAAACCAAGGTCTTTTTATAAAAACCAATACCTTCCCCGTTGATTCCCATACGCTTGATTTTCAAAGGAATTTTTTGCTTTACTTTCACATTCATTGTTGACTAAATGTAACTCCTGATTTCTTCAATTTTTCTAAAGTGGCTTTTCCAAAAGTTGGCAAGGCAAAAGAGCCGTTTCCGTCAAAAGTTGAAAATTCTGAATCCCGTAAATACCATTTAAGGCTAATACACTAAGCTGCTTGGACGATAAAAAAGGCAAGTGGTCCAAATCATCGTCACTATCAGCCACATTAGTGGTCACGTAAGCATTCAAATAAGCTTGAATGTAGGTCGATGCCGTCAGCAAAAGCGGTAAAATAGGGGAAAAAGCGAAGTAAAGACTCTCTTCGCAATTAGCTGAGCACTCCTCCCACGTTTCAGCCTCCATGACACGACCTAACGGAAAGATATCTTGCTCACAAAAAGCTAGAAAATCCGTCACTTGCACACAAAAGCCCACTAATAATTGTGATGCATCGGCATGATAGCCGCCTAAAATGGCGGCTACCAAAAGTGATACTTGCATTCGCACATCTGCTGCATAGGATGTACAACTATTAACAAAAGCTTGCGCTTCATCATAGCGCGACATGAGGACATAAAGAGCCAGAATCTCATAACGACAAGTCAGACCATCTGCCCTATCCACCTGATAAATGGCTAAAAAGTGGTCCAAAGCCTTTTAATAAAGCCCATGTTGCTTACACAAAGCAGCCAAATCCAACTTAACCGTCAAATAAGGGCGGCTTTTCTCATTGTCCCAAGTCCTGTCCGCCAGCGCTGACCAACTAGGAAAAAGACGCTCCTCTGACCGCTACAAATCATACAGGTCTTCCATCAAATCCCAACCTGATAAAAGGCCAGCGTCAACAGTCCCATCAAAAATGCATTCAGCAGATGCATTGGCATTTTCTTCATCAAACCAATCCAAAGAGCCTTCAGCCTCCTCAAAAACCTGACTTTGCCGATATTGGTCCAAATGGATTACCTTATCTTTTCCAACCATAGCCACCTCTTTTTAGAAAAATGCCTTTTCTTATCTCTATTCTACCATTTTTGCTATAATTAAAACTATGAAAATCACCAAAATTGAAAAGAAAAAACGCCTTTATTTGATTGAGATAGACGGTTCTGACAATCTTTATGTCACAGAAGATACCATCGTTCATTTTATGTTGAGCAAGGGCATGAGCCTAGATGACGCCTTACTAAAGGACATTCAAAGCTTTGCCCAATTTTCTTACGGCAAAAACCTCGCCCTCTACTACATTTCCTTTAAGCAACGCACTGTAAAAGAAGTCAAACAGTACCTTGAAAAACACGAGATTGACACACGTTATATTCCCGATATCCTTGACAATCTAATAGCAGAAAATTGGCTAAATGACCAGCAATATGTTGAAAACTATCTGGCTCAAAATCTCCATTCAGGCGACAAGGGACCTTATATCCTAAAACAAAAACTCATGCAAAAAGGGATTGATACACAAGTCATTGAACAGGGCTTAGCCCAACTTGACTTCTCAGAAGTGGCAGAAAAAACTGCCAAAAAACTGCTCAAAAAATACCAGAGCAAACTTTCTAGTAAGAGTCTAACAGACAAAATCATCCAAAACTTGATGAATAAAGGTTTTTCCTATGACGAAGCCAAAACCGCCTTTGAAAAACTTGATACCGACAAAGACGAAGAACAAGAGCAGGAGCTTCTCTATCAAGCCCTAGACAAACAACACCGCAAATTAAGCAAAAAATACGATGGCTATGACCTCAAACAACGCCTTATCCAACATCTCATGCGTAAAGGGTTTGCTTATGACGACATCCAAACAGCACTTCGAGATTATTTGTCGATTTAATGGCATTTCTAAGTGATTTTTTCAGAAAATTATGATAGACTATAACAGATAAGTTTAATTGTAGAAAGTTGGTAAGGCATGAAATTACCTAAGGAAGGCGACTTTATTACAATTCAAAGTTATAAGCATGATAAGAGTCTGCACCGTACATGGCGCGACACAATGGTACTAAAAACAACAGATACAGCCCTTATAGGAGTGAACGACCACACATTAGTGACAGAAAGTGATGGCAGACGCTGGGTGACACGCGAACCCGCTATCGTCTATTTTCATAAAAAATATTGGTTTAATATTATTGCTATGATAAGAGATAACGGAGTTTCCTACTACTGCAACCTTGCCAGTCCATACGTTCTGGACGAAGAAGCTCTAAAGTATATCGACTATGATTTAGATGTCAAGATTTTTGCCGATGGCGAAAAAAGACTGCTTGACGTTGATGAGTACGAGTTGCACAAGCAAGAAATGGGGTATTCACCAGACATTGATTTTATTTTAAAAGAAAATGTTAAGATACTCGTTGATTGGATAAATAACGGTAAAGGACCTTTTTCACAAGCTTATATTAACATTTGGTACAAACGTTATCTTGAACTAAAGAATCGTTAAAGTTGCAAGCATCCGAAAGGATGCTTTTACAGTATTAGTGGAGGTGTTCTATGGCATTTGAAGACACAAAGAAACGTTCTGTCAGTTTTGGAGTAGCAACCAGCATCCCATTTGAAATTATTGAAACACTCTGGGATTTATTGGACAATTACCTAAAAACCGTTGTCCAGCTAGACTCTATCCTATCCTTTCACTTAAAAAACAACCACAATAACATCGCAATCGAATACTTCAACAGTAATCAAAACCTTTCCATTACCTTTGATTACAATTTCCCCTTTGATGAGTTTTTCCCAAGTACTGTTTATATCATGGATCAAGCAGGAATGGAAACACTCCTCCTTCCATACGAATTAGATTAGCTATTAGTTTAATTCTTTATATTACCACAGTAAAAGTTCTATTTTATAGGACTTTTTTTATTAATCCCCACCCATCTAACTCTAATGGATGGTTTATTGTCACGTACCTTACGGAGCGTGACGGACTGAAAGTCACATAATAAAAAAGAAGATTGACTAACAACCTCCTCAACTCGTTTAAAATAATAGTCCGTACGGGATTCGAACCCGTGTTACCGCCGTGAAAAGGCGGTGTCTTAACCCCTTGACCAACGGACCATATTATTAAATGAATGGGCACAAGTGGACTCGAACCACCGACCTCACGCTTATCAGGCGTGCGCTCTAACCAGCTGAGCTATGCGCCCAATATAGCTAACAAATTATATCATAATTGTTATGCCGGCTACATGACTTGAACACGCGACCCTCTGATTACAAATCAGATGCTCTACCAACTGAGCTAAGCCGG
>NZ_JBHRZX010000042.1:0-4549 GCF_042649785.1 Streptococcus alactolyticus
TGTCCTACATACTTTGATAACATTCTTCCTAAAACAGGTGTCTTGCCAGTTTTTGATACGACGTCTAGCGTCACAAGAGAACTCGACTTAACAAGACACCACTACTTTAACATAAAAGAAAAAGTAGAGAGTACTTTCTCCCGTCGGAGATTTTCTCACTACTAATCTTAGTATGTTTTTGTTTAGTTAGATGCAGGCTGGTTTTGGTATTTGGCCATGGTTTTTTGAATCACGTCCAAACGTTTTTTAGAGTCTTGCTCAAATAAACGGTATTTGTAGTCAAAATCTTGGCCCAATTCTTTTAATTGTGGGACTTGTTGGTTGATGTCGTTGATGGTTTTTTGAATGATAATCAAATCATCAGCGATGCGTCGGCTGACTTCGTCAGCGTGAGCTATTTCGGCTTTAAAGGTATCACGGTTTTGGTAGAGTTTATGAGCAAAGTATCCTGCTGCAGCTCCAATAAGACCTAGTGTGACAAGGTGTCTTTTTTTCATTGGTTAACCTCCTGTGCAATAGCTTGTGCCAATTTGCCAAGGGCTTCAAAATCAGGTTCGTGCTCTGTAAAGGTAAAGGTTACTTCGTCACTCGCATCGTAGCGAGGGATGAGGTGAACGTGAGCATGAAAGACCGTTTGTCCAGCGACTTCTTCGTTGTTGTTGAGAATGTTCATGCCGACAGCACCTGTGGATTTTTGCACGGCGCGAGCCACCTTAGGCAAACGAGCAAAGAGTGTCTTTGATGTTTTTTCAGACATAGCAAGGACATTGCGAACGTGTTCTTTTGGAATCAACAAGGTATGCCCTTTAGTGGTTTGTGAGATGTCTAAAAAGGCAAGGACATCCTCGTCCTCATAGACTTTTGATGATGGGATGTCACCAGCGGCAATGTTACAAAAGATACAATTTTCCATTTGAATCACCTATAATCCTTTGATTTTGTTATAATTATTATATCAAAAAAATGTAGGTATCTTATGTTAAAATTGGAAAATATAACTGGGGGATATGTTAATATCCCTGTTTTAAAAAATGTGTCTTTTGAGGTTGTAAAGGGTGAGTTGGTTGGGCTCATCGGGCTAAATGGTGCGGGAAAATCCACCACTATCAATGAAATTATTGGTTTATTGACGCCTTATCAAGGGGAAATTTCGCTGGATGGTTTGACCTTGGAAAAAGACGCTTCGGCATATCGCCAAAAAATTGGTTTTATTCCTGAAACGCCAAGCTTGTATGAAGAATTGACCCTGCGTGAGCATTTGGAAACGGTGGCTATGGCTTATGATTTGGATTATGATAAGGCCATGGCGCGTGCGATGGACTTGCTTGAGCTTTTTCGCTTGTCAGACAAATTGGACTGGTTTCCTATTCATTTTTCAAAAGGGATGAAGCAAAAGGTGATGATTGTTTGTGCGTTCATGATTGACCCAAGCTTATTTATCGTGGATGAGCCTTTCTTGGGCTTGGACCCCCTAGCGATTTCACATTTAACGGAATTATTGGACCAAGAAAAAGCAAAGGGCAATGCTATCTTGATGTCAACTCACGTGCTAGATGCGGCTGAAAAAATGTGTGACCGTTTTGTCATTTTACATCAAGGTCAGGTGCGTGCAACAGGAACATTGGCAGATTTGCGCCAGCAATTTGGCAAGGAAAACGCTAGTTTGACGGATATTTACATGGCTTTAACTAAAGAGGGGTAATCATGAAAGAAGTATTTCAAAAACGGCGTCATGATTTTGTCAATACCTGCTTCAAATACCTACGCTATGTTTTTAACGACCATTTTGTCTTGGTTTTGTTTATCCTGTTTGGCTTTTTGATGGTGCAATACAGTCAGTTGTTGCGTCATTTTCCTGAGCAACACGTCTGGATTGGCTTGATTTTAATTCTTGTCATTGGAGCATTATTGAGTTTTGGCAGTATTGCGACCTACCTAGAGGCGCCAGATAAATTGTTTTATTTGCCTAAAGAAACTGAGATTGTGGCTTGGTTGACTCAGGCACGCCGCAGGGCTTTTTGGCTTTGGGTGAGCGTGCAAACAGCGGTCTTGCTCTTTTTGGAACCTGTCTTTTTCAAAATCGGTTTTTCTTGGCTCATGTTTGCAGGCATGCTGGTTGTGCTTGCCTTTTGCAAATGGTGGGTGATGAAAAGAAAGAGCAGTGCTTTTTACGCTCAAGGGCGCTTTTCATGGGAACAAACCATTGCTTATGAGGAAAGACGTCGCCAGCGCATTTTGCGTTTCTTTGCCTTGTTTACAACGGTTAAGGGCATCACTGCTAGTGTCAAACGCCGTTCGTATTTGGACGGTGTGTTGCGAGTGGTTCCTAAAAAACACGCTCAAACTTGGCTCAATTTATACACCTGTGCTTTTTTGCGTAGTTCGGATTATTTAGCCTTGACCTTGCGTCTGACGGTTTTGAGCTTTTTGGCCTTGGTTTTCATGCCAAATCGTATGGTGGCCGTGGCTTTAGCCTTGCTATTTAATTATTTGTTGCTCTTTCAATTGCTGGGCTTGGCCCAACATTTTGATTACCAATACTTGACACAATTGTACCCTTTGACAAAAGCAGATAAAAGCAGCAATTTAAAAACCTTTTTACGAAGTCTGTCTTATGTGATTGCGGTGCCACAGTTGGTATTAACCCTCAATTGGCAGGCTGCACTGGTCTTTTTGGTGGTGACTGTGATTGTGACAGAAGGTTACATTTCTTACAAAATCGGAAAGATGATTGACTAGGCGTGTTAAAAAAAGTAAAATAGAATGTAAAACAAAACAGAATGGAGGGTAGAAAGAGTGACAATGTCAGATCAGGAATTAACCATGATTCCGCTGCGTGGCAAGAGTGGTAAGGCTTTTATCGGTCAATATGCAAACGGTGAAAAGATTTTCATCAAGTTTAACACCACACCGATTTTACCAGCGCTTGCTAAAGAACAGATCGCTCCCCAATTGTTGTGGGTACGTCGGACTGGCAACGGAGATACCATGAGTGCCCAAGAATGGCTCAATGGTAGAATTTTGGCCAAAGAAGACATGGGCAGTAAGCAAATTATCCATATCCTATGGCGTTTGCACAAATCACGTCCCTTGGTCAATCAGTTATTGCAATTAAACTATAAAATTGAAAATCCGTATGACTTGTTGGTGGATTGGGAACGCAACGCACCCCGACAAATCCGAGAAAATACCTACTTACAAGGCATTGTAAAAGAATTAAAACGTAGCTTACCAGAATTTGACTCGCAAGCTGCGACCATCGTGCATGGTGATATTAAGCATAGCAACTGGGTCATTACGACCAGTGGCATGATTTACCTTGTGGATTGGGACTCTGTTCGCTTGACAGACAGAATGTATGATGTTGCCTTTTTACTAAGCCATTATATTCCTCAGTCACGCTGGGAAGAATGGCTACAATATTATGGTTACAAGCAGATGGATGACATCTACGAAAAGATTGTTTGGTATGGGCAGTTTTCATATCTCGCACAGATTTTAAATTGTTTTGACAAACGCGATATGGAACACGTCAACCAAGAAATCTACGGCTTACGAAAATTTAGAGAGTGGGTTAGTAAAAATAAATTATGAGAGTTAGAAAACGTAAGGGTGCTGAAGATCATTTAGCCAATCACCCTCATCATGTGATTACCAATCCAGAAGCAGCCAAGGGGCATTGGCATGAGGTTTTTGGCAATGATAACCCCATTCACATCGAAGTGGGGTCTGGAAAAGGTGCCTTTATCACAGGAATGGCCTTGCAAAACCCGTCCATCAATTACATCGGTATTGATATTCAGGTGTCAGTTTTGAGTCATGCCTTGGATAAGGTGCTAGACAGCCAAGCGCCAAATGTTAAGTTGCTATTGGTTGATGGGTCGGATTTGACCAATTATTTTGCGGACGGCGAAGTGGATTTAATGTATTTGAACTTTTCGGATCCATGGCCTAAAAAACGCCATGAAAAACGCCGTTTGACTTACAAAACATTTTTAGATACGTATCGACGCATTTTACCTGAATATGGTGAAGTTCATTTTAAAACGGATAATCGAGGATTATTTGAGTACAGTTTAGCTAGCTTTTCACAATATGGTATGATTTTGAAGAAAGTTTGGTTGGATTTACATGCTAGTGATTTTGAGGGAAATGTCATGACAGAGTACGAGGAAAAATTTTCTCAGAAAGGTCAAGTCATTTACCGTGTAGAAGCACAATTTTAGTAGTTTAACTTTATTTAATTTTATTTGTTTGATGTTATTTTTGCTTTGCTGGGATAATATGGGCTTATCCAAGTATTTTTTACACTAACCTAATTAAAAAATTAAGAAAGATTAATGAGATATTAAAGGAAGTGTACGATACTAGCATGAGCTTTATTGTATAGTTAATAGGTAAAATAGCATGGATTTTAGAAGGCGATTAGAGATTTTTGTTAAACAAAAGAGGATGCGGATTTCCGGCTCTTTGTCAACTGTAGTAGGTAGATGAAAAGCTAACACCTAGAGAGGACGAACTTCGTCCTCTCTTTCTTTATGTTCAATGC
>NZ_JBHRZX010000043.1:0-643 GCF_042649785.1 Streptococcus alactolyticus
ACACAGAAGTTAAGCCCTAGTACGCCTGATGTAGTTGGGGGTTGCCCCCTGTTAGATATGGTAGTCGCTTAGCTTTTATCCGCCATAGCTCAGTTGGTAGTAGCGCATGACTGTTAATCATGATGTCGTAGGTTCGAGTCCTACTGGCGGAGTCAGATGATTGTTGTTAGAGAAGATGTTATCTTCTCTTTTTTATTATTTTTTTGGCAACAGGACATATATGTCCTGTTGTTTTTTGACTTTCCCTTATATAATAAGATTACTTTTGTACAGAAGGATTTTTATGAATAGGGAGTTAAACGACATGAAACATTTTGAATACTACTATGAAAAAGTTAAACCCATTGTTTTAAAACTACGTCGCACTTATTTTGTGAAATTGTGGGATTATGATGATTGGTTACAAGAAGGGAGAATTGTCCTCTTTCAGCTTTTACAAGATCATCCAGAATTACTTGAGGCAGAGGGAAAGCTTTATCCTTACTTTAAAACTAAGTTTTCAAATTATGTGAAAGATGTGATTCGCCATCAAGAAAGTGTGAAATGTCAATTTAATCAGATGGGGTATGAGGAGATTAGTGAATTGGACTACTGTATTGCTCAACCTGCCTTTATGCAGGCCGATGACTTTATTGCCTATCAA
>NZ_JBHRZX010000044.1:0-2787 GCF_042649785.1 Streptococcus alactolyticus
CTTATGACCTGGGCTACACACGTGCTACAATGGTTGGTACAACGAGTCGCAAGTCGGTGACGGCAAGCAAATCTCTTAAAGCCAATCTCAGTTCGGATTGTAGGCTGCAACTCGCCTACATGAAGTCGGAATCGCTAGTAATCGCGGATCAGCACGCCGCGGTGAATACGTTCCCGGGCCTTGTACACACCGCCCGTCACACCACGAGAGTTTGTAACACCCGAAGTCGGTGAGGTAACCGTAAGGAGCCAGCCGCCTAAGGTGGGATAGATGATTGGGGTGAAGTCGTAACAAGGTAGCCGTATCGGAAGGTGCGGCTGGATCACCTCCTTTCTAAGGAAAAACGGAAGCACGTTTGGCGTATTGTTTAGTTTTGAGAGGTCTTGTGGGGCCTTAGCTCAGCTGGGAGAGCGCCTGCTTTGCACGCAGGAGGTCAGCGGTTCGATCCCGCTAGGCTCCATTGAATCGAAAGATTCAAAGATTGTCCATTGAAAATTGAATATCTATATCAAATTCCACAATTAGAAATAATTGTAGAAAGTAACAAGAAATAAACCGAAACGCTGTGATTTAATGAGTTTAAGGTCAATAAGACCAAAATAAGGTTAAGTTAATAAGGGCGCACGGTGGATGCCTTGGCACTAGAAGCCGATGAAGGACGTGACTAACGACGAAATGCTTTGGGGAGCTGTAAGTAAGCATTGATCCAGAGATGTCCGAATGGGGGAACCCGGCAACTAATGGTTGTCACTCATTACTGTTAAGGTAATGTAGAGGAAGACGCAGTGAACTGAAACATCTAAGTAGCTGCAGGAAGAGAAAGCAAACGCGATTGCCTTAGTAGCGGCGAGCGAAGAGGCAGGAGGGCAAACCGATGTGTTTACACATCGGGGTTGTAGGACTGCGTTGTGGGACGACAAGATTATAGAAGAATTACCTGGGAAGGTAAGCCAAAGAGAGTAACAGCCTCGTATTCGAAATAGTCTTTAACCCTAGCAGTATCCTGAGTACGGCGAGACACGAGAAATCTCGTCGGAATCTGGGAGGACCATCTCCTAACCCTAAATACTCTCTAGTGACCGATAGTGAACCAGTACCGTGAGGGAAAGGTGAAAAGCACCCCGGGAGGGGAGTGAAATAGAACCTGAAACCGTGTGCCTACAACAAGTTCGAGCCCGTTAATGGGTGAGAGCGTGCCTTTTGTAGAATGAACCGGCGAGTTACGATATGATGCGAGGTTAAGTTGAAGAGACGGAGCCGTAGGGAAACCGAGTCTTAATAGGGCGATTTAGTATCATGTCGTAGACCCGAAACCATGTGACCTACCCATGAGCAGGGTGAAGGTGAGGTAAAACTCACTGGAGGCCCGAACCAGGGCACGTTGAAAAGTGCTTGGATGACTTGTGGGTAGCGGAGAAATTCCAAACGAACTTGGAGATAGCTGGTTCTCTCCGAAATAGCTTTAGGGCTAGCGTCGATGTTAAGTCTCTTGGAGGTAGAGCACTGTTTGATTGAGGGGTCCATCCCGGATTACCAATATCAGATAAACTCCGAATGCCAATGAGATATAATCGGCAGTCAGACTGCGAGTGCTAAGATCCGTAGTCGAAAGGGAAACAGCCCAGACCACCAGCTAAGGTCCCAAAATATATGTTAAGTGGAAAAGGATGTGGGGTTGCACAGACAACTAGGATGTTAGCTTAGAAGCAGCTATTCATTCAAAGAGTGCGTAATAGCTCACTAGTCGAGTGACCCTGCGCCGAAAATGTACCGGGGCTAAAACATATTACCGAAGCTGTGGATACCTTTTAGGTATGGTAGGAGAGCGTTCTATGTGTGATGAAGGTGTACCGTGAGGAGCGCTGGAACGCATAGAAGTGAGAATGCCGGTATGAGTAGCGAAAGACAGGTGAGAATCCTGTCCACCGTAAGACTAAGGTTTCCAGGGGAAGGCTCGTCCGCCCTGGGTTAGTCGGGACCTAAGGAGAGACCGAAAGGTGTATCCGATGGCCAACAGGTTGATATTCCTGTACTAGAGTATATAGTGATGGAGGGACGCAGTAGGCTAACTAAAGCGTGCGATTGGAAGTGCACGTCTAAGCAGTGAGGTGTGATATGAGTCAAATGCTTGTATCTGTAACATTGAGCTGTGATGGGGAGCGAAGTTTAGTAGCGAAGTTAGTGATGTCACACTGCCAAGAAAAGCTTCTAGCGTTAATTATACTCTACCCGTACCGCAAACCGACACAGGTAGTCGAGGCGAGTAGCCTCAGGTGAGCGAGAGAACTCTCGTTAAGGAACTCGGCAAAATGACCCCGTAACTTCGGGAGAAGGGGTGCTGACTTTAAGTCAGCCGCAGTGAATAGGCCCAAGCAACTGTTTATCAAAAACACAGCTCTCTGCTAAATCGTAAGATGATGTATAGGGGGTGACGCCTGCCCGGTGCTGGAAGGTTAAGAGGAGCGCTTAGCAATAGCGAAGGTGTGAATTGAAGCCCCAGTAAACGGCGGCCGTAACTATAACGGTCCTAAGGTAGCGAAATTCCTTGTCGGGTAAGTTCCGACCCGCACGAAAGGCGTAATGATTTGGGCACTGTCTCAACGAGAGACTCGGTGAAATTTTAGTACCTGTGAAGATGCAGGTTACCCGCGACAGGACGGAAAGACCCCATGGAGCTTTACTGCAGTTTGATATTGAATATCTGTACCACATGTACAGGATAGGTAGGAGCCTATGAAATCGGGACGCTAGTCTCGGTGGAGGCGTTGTTGGGATACTACCCTTGTG
>NZ_JBHRZX010000046.1:0-890 GCF_042649785.1 Streptococcus alactolyticus
TACAAGGCTGACCCTTCAGGTCATACTAAAGCCAACTACACTGGCTCTTACGGAACTTACCTCGTTCACACATATGGAGTTGTTCACGGGCAAATGGTCGGTTTGAACGCCACTTCAGTCCTTGTGCCAAAACCAGAAGTTAAGGCTAATATTACCAAAGAAAGTGCGACGACTTACAAGGTAACCATCACTGATGTACCGATTTACATTGATGATATCCAAGTACCAACTTGGACAGAGGCAAATGGTCAAGACGATCTTCAATGGTACAAGGCAGAAAAAGCAGCAGACGGTTCTTATTACGTTGTTTTCAGCGAAGCGACCCATAATCTAGAAGCGGGTACTTACAATGTCCACGTTTATGGCTATAACCACGTAAAAAAAGTACAAACAGGATTACTTGGCAAACGCTTTGAATCAGACTATCGTTTCGGTGATGTGGCCGTTAAGGCAGAATTGGCTCCAACAGGTATCTACATTACCATGCCAAGCGACGTCAGCTCAAACCTCAAAACTTACCACGCGGTTTGGTCAGCCAAAAACGATCAAGACGACATCAAATGGTACCAAGTGGCTAAAAATGGTCAATTAACAGCTAGCTACACAGGTGATTACGGTGCTTATTACATCCACACTTATGCCGTTGTCAAAGGGAAAATGACCTGCATCAGTGCAACCAGCATTGACGTGCCAAAACCAGATGTCAAAGTCAGTGTAACCCAAGCCAGCGATACTTCAGCTAAGGTTGTGGTAACCAACGTCCCAATCTACGTTCATGATATTGAAGTGCCTGTTTGGACTAGCCAAAACGGCCAAGATGATATCAAGTGGTACAAGGCAGAAAAAGCAGCAGACGGCAGCTACACTTACACTTTCTACGCGAAAAATCA